>NZ_LIRE01000074.1 GCF_001402795.1 Pseudanabaena sp. 'Roaring Creek' | reverse complement strand
CTTACACCGAGGGCTGAGCGAAGTCGAAGCCCGTCTACAAGTTATTTAAAACGACTATACTATTTTAATGAGTCCTCTAGTGGCAACATTTATTGGCTTCTTCTTTTTACACCAGACCCTCACCCCCCTCCAAATTCTTGGTATTGCGATCGTCTTGATTAGTGTTGCTCTCGGACAGCAAAGCCAACAATTACGGCAACCTCCAAATCCTCTCACGGCATTATTCAAAAGCAACTTGTAGGCGTTGGCGATCGCCCCAATTGCTAATACTTGCTTCTAATACTTTTCTTGCCTTCATTTATACCAAAGTTCAAAATGGCTACGCCATTTTGAACTTTGAAAACCCTAGGACAAAAAACAAAAAAGGAAAGGGGCGGCGCTTTGCGCCGCCCCTTTCCCTTCCTAGAGAAAAAAAGACTCGTAAAGCGAGTCTTTTTTCTCTAGGCTGATTCAGGTTTAGGCATGGAGGCAGGATGCTGCAAAATCTCGGCTGTGGATAGTTTTTCTACCATATCGCGAGTAATTAAACACTTAGTCACATCCTTGCGGGATGGCAGCTCATACATCATGTCTAGCATCAATTGCTCGACGATACCCCGTAAAGCTCTCGCACCTGTTTTACGACGATAGGCTTCTTTGGCGATCGCCTGTACCGCATCAGTTTGGAACTCAAGCTGGACGTTATCCATTTTCAAGAGCTTTTGATACTGCTTAATCAAGGCACTCCGAGGTTCGGTTAAGATTGCCATCAAAGCCTTTTCGTCAAGGGGATCGACCACCGCCGTTACGGGTACGCGCCCGATAAATTCTGGAATCATGCCAAACTTAACCAAATCGTCAGGCTGTACATTCTTCAGAATTTCAGCAGTGCGCTTTTCACGGGGCATAGCTTCACCCTGCTGCACAAACCCCATCGACTTTTTGCCAATACGTTGCTCGATCGACTTTTCTAACCCACCAAAAGCCCCACCACAGATAAACAAGATATTTTTCGTATCGATCTGGATACAGTCTTGGTAGGGATGTTTGCGACCACCTTGAGGCGGCACATTCGCGATCGTGCCTTCTAGCATTTTCAGTAATGCTTGCTGTACCCCTTCTCCCGATACATCACGGGTAATCGAGGTGTTTTCTCCCTTACGGGCAATTTTATCAATTTCATCGATATATATGATGCCCCGCTGAGCCTCTTCGACATCAAGATCGGCGACCTGTAATAGCCTCAGTAAAATATTCTCTACATCTTCGCCAACGTAGCCAGCCTCAGTCAGTGTGGTCGCATCAGCAACCGCAAAAGGCACATCCAGCATCTCAGCCAAGGTTTGTGCTAAAAGGGTCTTGCCACAGCCCGTGGGTCCAATCAGCAAAATATTAGACTTCTGAAGTTCAATTCCATCTTCATTCTGACCTTTTGCTGAGGACTCGATAAAGCTCAAGCGCTTGTAATGGTTGTAAACCGCTACCGACAAAACCTTTTTAGCCTCGTCTTGACCGACTACATTTTCATCGAGATAGCGCTTGATATCGCGGGGCTTGGGGATCTGATTGAGATTAAGATTTGCCGCAGTTTTTGGTTTTCGCTTTTCATTGGCAGGATCTTTTCGTTGGGCAGCTTGGGGAGGAGCGCTATTAAACAACTCCTCATCGAGGATTTCGTTACATAAATCCACACACTCATCGCAAATGTATACCCCTGGTCCAGCAATTAACTTGCGTACCTGCTCCTGCGACTTACCACAGAAGGAACATTTAAGATGAGAGTCATATTTACTGGGCATAAGCTATCTCAATGTGAGGTTGTCGCAATGGCTAGACTAAGGATAGGGCAGAGGGCTGGAAGCCTTTGGAATTAGTTAAAACTTGATCGATTAAACCATATTGTTGAGCTTCTGCTGGTGACATAAAGAAATCACGTTCGGTGTCTTGCTCGATCTGCTCGATGGGCTTGCCTGTACTGGCAGCTAGCATCTCGTTGAGCGATCGCTTAATGTAAAGGATTTCTCGCGCTTGGATTTCGATATCAACGGCTTGACCTTGAGCGCCACCAAGGGGCTGGTGAATCATGATCCGCGCATTGGGCAACGACATCCGTTTACCTTTAGCACCAGAGGCTAGGAGAAACGCTCCCATACTCGCTGCTAACCCCATACAAATAGTACAAACGTCGGGGCGAACGTGATTCATCGTATCGAGGATCGCCATGCCTGCATAGACAGAGCCTCCAGGAGAGTTGATATATAAATAAATGTCTTTGTCTGGGTCTTCAGCTTCTAAGAATAAAAGCTGTGACATGATCAGGTTTGCGGTGGTGTCATCTACTTGCGAACCTAAGAACACGATGCGTTCGCGCAGTAAACGCGAAAAAATATCAAATGCTCTTTCGCCTTTACCTGATTGCTCGACTACCATCGGCACAACCTGATTTTGGGTCGAAGCGATCGCAAATTGGTTTGATGTTAATTGACTAGATAAAGGGTACATTCGTTTTGAATTCACCATAAAGTTAACGCAATATCCTAGGCAAAACTCGAACAGTAAAGTTTGAGTTTAAAGATACCTACTTGAGAGCTATTATGCCTCAAAAATTGTATTGGTATCCAGCCACACTAATCCTAAGCCAAAATTTTCATAACTAATTCAATCTAATTAAACAAGAGAGGGGTGCTAAGCACCCCCTCTCTTGTTTAATTAAGCTTCTTCAGATGATGCATCAACGGTTACAACATCTGCATCAGCCTCTGGTGAGATACTTTCGAGAACTTCAGGTTCTGGCTTGAGCGACCCTTGCTCGACCAGCTCTATTTCAGAATGCTCGATTAGCCATGCCAAGGCGCGTTCGCTCAAGATCTCCTCTTGGATTAAATCAGCTAATCTAGAAACATCGATATTAGGATCCTTAATGGCTGCAAGGGTATTAGCGACTCTTTCCTTGAGTTCGGCTTCATCAACAGTGATATTTTCCTGTCTGACGATTTCATCTAGGGCAACTTTACGTCTGAGGCGATTAACTGCCTCTGGTTGATTGAGGCGGCGCATTTCTTCAACCAGTTCCTTAGTAAATAGCTGCTTTGCCATAGCTGGGTCGATGCGTTCTTGCAAGTAACTGGCTTGTTGTCTTACCAAAAAGTCAAGTTCTTGTTGCAGTAGGGTTACAGGCAGATCGACCTCCAGTTCGGCGGTAAGTGCTTCAAGCACTGCCCGTTCCTTGTTTGCTTGAGTCTTTGCCTCAGCATCTTCTACTACACGCTTTTCGAGCAGTTCGCGTAGTTCGGAGATCGTTTGTTTGTCGCTAATCGATTGAGCAAATTCGTCATCAAGGGCAGGAAGTTCGCGACCTTTGATCGATTTGATCGAGACTACATACTTAATTTCCTTACCGACATATTCCTCAGGGTAATATTCTTCAGGAAAAACCGACTCAACTTCAATAACATCATCGATCGCTGCACCGACGATCGCTTGAACAACTTCAGGAATAAATGCTTTTTCATCCACATCTAACTGAAAATCTTCTTCACCTGCATCGGGCAATTCTTCGCCTGTGGCGCGGTCTAGAACCTTAAGATCGACGGTGACTACATCATTGATCTGAATAGCCCGATCTTCGACGGGAACAAGGGTAGACTTGCGAACTTGGAATTCGTTTAAGGTGCGATCGACTTCGGTGAGGTCAGGCTTAATTTCTTCTGCTTTTACGATAAAGCCTTGATATTTTGCAAGATTTACTTCTGGTTCAACATCGATCGCCGCCTTAAAGGATAACTCTTGTCCTGGAGTGAAGATTTGAACGAGGGTCTCGATATCCGTAACAAGTTGGAAGCCGCCCAGAGCCTTATCTTTTACTTCTTTATTTTCCGCAAGAGCTTCATTTAAGGTTTTTTCCAGTAGCTCTTCAAGGACATTAGCTTTAAGTCTTTGACTGCCAACCTGTCTCAATACAAGTTGAGTAGGGGCTTTACCTTTGCGAAAACCAGGAACTTGCATCGTGCGTGTCAAATCTTTGACGATGCGATCGTATATTGCTTGAGACTTTGCCCCTTCTACTTGAATGTCAAAACCAATTTGACTAGCGGGAAGCTTCTCTAGAGTGACCTTCATTATTTAAATATGCCTAGATTAAGTATGCCTAGATTGAATATATCTAGAAATCAAAAAACGTTGTTTGGGCTTTTGCCAACTTTTGGCAAAACTGTCAACTTGTGCCAAATTATGCCAAGTCTATGATAATACGATATTGGCGATCGCATATTTCAAAAAACTATAAACTGGCTGAGAGTAAATTTTGCCCTCACCCATAATCCCCCTTTACTCTTTCGCCTTTACTCTTTCGCCTTTACTTTTTCGACATAAAGGTAGGACGACCATCGGCGGGCTTATTGGGCGACACCGACTTAGTAGCGGCATCGCGTGATGAAGGTGTCATCGCTTCTGCGCCATCTAGCAAAATTTGTAATTTGGGACCAGTGGTCGCAAGGCGAATCGTAATGCCGTCCTGCACTCGCTCTGTTTCGATCTGTTGATCGTTAATATACGTGCCATTTGCGCCAATATTAACGATCTCCCAATGCAGTGAATGACGACGGAGCTCCACATGGTAACGAGAGACAACTGAGCTATAAAGGATCACGTCATTATCCCCCGATCGCCCAATTCTAATGACAGGCTCAGATTGAAATTTCCATGTTTGGATCGGGATAGCTTCGATAGGATGCAGTAGGTTCAGCGTAATCACAGGGTTAATGCATTAATTTTGCAGGACTAAGGGATGTTCTACCGCAAATGCTACAGGATTTGCACTTATTTCAAAAGTTTAGCATTGACTTTAAGCATGATTGCGATCTAACTATAAAGACCGTAAAGATCGAATCTTACCTACCTAGATTAGGTAAGCAAAATTTACTTTTTTCAGCAAATTTAATCGAAGCGTTTAATCTTAAGCTAAATATTCATGAAAAGCGTCACTATCATTGGTTGCGGGGTGATTGGGGCAATGCTCGCCTATGAGCTAAGTAAAGGCAAAAACAACGAAGGGATAAATGATGAACTTAGGGTAACAGTGCTTGAAGCCAATGCTCGACCTGCAATGGTATCGACAAGCTCGGCTTTGGGCGTACTCATGGCAGCTTCTAGCTCCAGAGCAAGGGGAGTTTTGGTAAAGTTACGTTTGGCAAGCTTGAGTAAATACGATCACTTGATTGCCGAACTGACCGATCAAACCCAGTACGATATTCTCTACAACCGCAAGGGGATTTTAAATCTATACCGATCGCCCGATGCTGAGAGCAAATCGAGATCGCTGTCTGAAATTCGCGCAAGACAGGGATTTGCGCTGCAATGGCTAGATCGCGAGGAAGTTTCCGCTGATTTTCCACTATGGAAAACCGATGGCGGCTTATTAAGTCCCTGCGATCGCGCTGTGCATCCTACCCAATTGGTTAAGGCTCTAGTTACAGCGGCTACCCAAAATGGGGTGAAGTTCCTTTGGAATACATCAGTGAATAATTTAGAAGAAATATCCAGCGATCGCATTGTCGTGACCTCAGGCTTGGGCGCTAATGCCCTACTTGCCCCTTTTTTACAAAATCACCCTAAATATGCGGGGCAGGATCTTATGCAACCTGTTGGCGGTCAAGCCTTGCTATTGTATATCCCCAACCTAAACCTCCAAAACGTCGTTCATATTGAAAATGAGGATGGCTCGGATCTCAATATTGTGCCTTTAGGCGGCGATCGCTATTGGCTCGGTGCAACCCTAGAATTTGAACCCAAGCAAATCCCCTGCGAGGCGAACGTATCGTTGTTGCTAGACCAAGCGATCGCTTGGTGTCCCACCTTTGCAAATGCGGAAGTTTTGGAAACATGGGCAGGCGATCGACCCAGACCGCTTGCTAATCAATCGCCCATTTTAGGTTTTGTCCCCGATCATCCCCACCTGCTCGTTGCGACAGGTCACTATCGCAATGGCGTATTGATGGCTCCCATAACGGCTCAAATTACCAAGGATTTGCTGTTAACTGGCACAAGCGATCTACCTTGGCGACCCTTTACCCTCTAGGTACACTTAAGCCGCTATTTCTAATTCTTCTAAATCTTGATCAGGATCTTCCAACTGAACTTCAGCAGCATCAACTGTCACCGACAGTTTTAACCCTAGCCCCTTGAGCCAATCAGCTAAACTGTGAATTGCTTCAGTACCTTGTTTTTGTAAGATTGCTTCTAGAGATTGAGTACTAGCTCCTGTTTGATCTAGCGCTTTAGATACGTCGTTAAGTGCTAGGGACAGTAGCTCAGGTTCAGGCTCTTCAGCTTCGATGATCGCAGTAAGATAGCAAGCTGATTCAATAGGATCTTGCAGAGAATTAATCAGAGCATCCAAATAGCTGTCACTTACTAAGGTGTTAACTGGCGCATTATTTGTCTGGGCTTGTACGCTGTTCATAGTCTCTCCAATAGTTTTTAGCTTTGCGAATATCTCGATTTTGAGTGCTTTTATCACCGCATTTCTCTTGGTTGTGCTGACATCAACTTAACTTCGATTTGTGTAGTTGCTTGGTGATGTAACGATTAACGATATTAAATCAGTTTGCGTGACGATTGCTCTATCTGCCTGACTACTGTTAGTGCTGAATAACTCACCCCTGCGGTTCCTTCTCCTGGATGGGTAGAGTCACCAACTAGCCAAATATTTTTGAGCGGGGTGCGATTAGCGAAACCAAAGGGAGCAAAGGTAGAAACGCGCATTCCTACGCCGCCAACGATACCGCGATCGCGTCCTGTATATCGCTCAAAGGTTTGCGGTGTCGCCGCCTCAACATGAATGATTGTCTCTTTGTTGAGATGGAAATAGTTACTTAACTGCGCGATCGCTCGTTCCGTGAATCTCTTCTTAAGTTCTTGATAATCTTGGTCGCCATACCAAACTGCCGCATCGGTAAACTCAGAAGCAATTATCGTCGCTTTTCCATCGGGAGCGCGACCATCTCCTTCCTTACTAACGGAAACAAATAGCGAATGGGGTTTATGAATTTGGGAATCCTCATAGGCTTCCAAAAATTGCAAATGCGGCGGACAACCTTCAGGAATCGCAGCCCGATCCACTCCCAAATAAACCACAAACGCAACAGAAGCAGGCTTGAGATTAGCAACCCGTTTCGCATAGCCCTTGGGCGCAGCATCTCCCAAAAGCTGCACAAAATTATTCACCGTCACATTCGCCACAATGTGATCGGCGCTATCTTCAAAAATCTCTTGCGATCGCAGATTTTTTACTTTTATCTTTTTACTTTTACCTTGATCAGCGATCGCTGTAACTTGATGCTGCATTAACACTTTGCCGCCATCGCGCTCAATACTCTCAATCAAGCGATCGCTTAAGACTTGCATACTTCCCTTAAGATGAAACAGCCCTAACGGAGTTTGGGAAACTGCTAAAGCGGTCGCAGCGTAAAGTAAAGCCGTCTCTTCCGCATTTACCTGTGAATAGAGCTTCAATTGCAAATCGAGAAAGGTACGTAATCTTTTGTCACTGGCTAAGCCAAAACCTTGCAGAGCGTCGCCCACGGTCGAGAAGGTATAGGGAACCGTCGCCAAAGTATCAATTCGTAAAGCTTTCACTAATTGCCATGCATCCCAAATATTACGTGGCGGCAAGATCGGATCGCGTGACTGAAAACGCCAACTGCGCCAAAATAAATCTTCGAGAAAATTCCAAAATGGTTCGCTATTGGGAAATTGCCTTTGTCGTTCGAGTTTCCACTTTTGGCGATCGCGCCAGACGTTAATCGGTTCATTCTCATTGGGTAAAAACACGGCACAGGCAGGATCGCAATCGGTCGCTTCGGGAAGTTCTATTTCTAGTTCTTTAAAAATGCGATCGTGAATCCCGCCAGATTCCAATCCCGCCACCTGTGTCGCGCCCACATCAAAGGTAAAGCCCCGCCGCTTAAATGTGGAGGCACAACCACCCGCAACGATCGCCAAGTCATAAACAACGACTTCATAGCCCCGCTTTGCCAACAAAGCCGCCGCCGTTAAGCCCCCGATTCCTGCGCCAATCACAATAATTTTTGGTTTTATTTTTTGTTTAGATTTACTCAACACTGGCTATGACTGATTAACAATAATTAATAATTCTTAATCTAGTCTAAGCGATCGCCCTCACATGAGACAGATCTCAATCTATGCAGCTTGTAAAACTGGAATTGCTTGAAACTTTTGGCGCTTGGGCAATGGTTCACCTTTTTCTATGGCAGTTTCTGCTAGCAGTTCGATGACTTCTTGAGCATTTTGGACTGCCTCTAAGTATGTATCGCCGTGGGTGCAAGGCTGCATCACATTTGTAAATTCAGGCAAAAAGACAACAAAACAGTTATCTTCATCAGATCATTGAATGAGAATTGTGTATCGCATTGATTGATGATTCTTCATTAATTTTAGCTTCTACGAATCCGAATTTTTTGCTTTGATGCAATCACAACGGCTCTAGCTTCTAAATCTTGCCCCCAACTAGACAATACATCTTGAAATAGAGCCATTCTTTCTGAACGAAGTAAATTTTCCAATCTTAAAACTCCACAATGTTGCCTTCCTTGTAGCCAAATCATTTGCTCAAAATCGGAATCCGTCGTAATGATAATGCGCTTTTCTCTTACCGCCCAATTCAAAATCTCACTATCACTCATTTTGCGATCAACATCACGCACACAAGCAACATCATGACCAGAATCTAGCAATAAATTCAGTAAAGCACCACTTGCATTCATATCAAGTAAAATCTCATGACTATGATGCAACCGACCTTTCAAAAATCTCCTCATTAGCGACTAGGCGATAAGCATAGAGTAATGCTGCATAAATATCAGCTATTTCTAAATCTGGATAATCTTCCAAAATTTCTTGCATTGCTGCTCCCTTAGACAAAAGCTCTAAAATCATCGCCACGGAAATTCTCATACCGCGAATTATGGGCTTACCACCCAAAATATTGCGATCGAAGGTAATTCTTGATAACAGTGATTCATTAGTAACTGGCATAAATCTCTCCTCTATTTTTTTAGCTATAAGAAATTACATCTAAAGAAATTGTTTACGCAACTTCTTTGTCAGGTGTGTAAAACTCAACATTTCTACGATCTAATTCTGAAATGGCTGATTGAATGATATCAACTTCATGCTCAGCAAAATAGACCTCACCGCAATGATTGCAAACAAATTCAGGAATTGCATCCCAATGTAAGTAATAACCATTTTTCTGAATGCTAAACGGTGCAGTCTTTTTCTCCATGTGACCTTTACAGTAAATACATTCCATTTCTATGCTGCTTGCAAAAGTTGCAAAGAATTTTTCGGCTGCGGCAGAGATTTTCCCTCTTCACGGTAAATCTCAAGATAGCTATTAATTACCTCCTGTCCATGTTTAGCAGCTTCTTCGTAAGTATCGCCATGCGTATGAAATTGCTGAAATGGGAAGTCTGGGAGATGAACAAGATAGCAACTATCTTCTTCTGACCAGATAATTATCATGCTGTAGTGTGGCATTACTCTAAATCCTCTAGTTTTTTCAATCTTTGTTTAACTTCTTTTTCTAAATAGAGTTTGGCATCATCGCCATCTTTACCTGCGATCGTCAGTGGCAGTTCTGGTAATAGTTCATGTATCCAAACTGTATGGCTACCTTTAGCGGAACGATAAGTAAATCCTGCCTTCAGTAACATACTTTTTAGTTCTCGAATCTTTTTTGGCATAGGGATTTACTGAGGTGTTGATAAGATAAATTTTATATTCTAAAGATTCCAAATTACCTCTTCTCCCCCCTTCTCAAGGGGGGCTGGGGGGGATCATCCTCTCTATCTCCTCACACACATTCTCAAAATCATCTAAAACCTGTCGATTAGTAAACCGAATCACCTTAATCCCATAGCCTTCTAATAGTTGTGTTCTTTCTTGATCATAAGCTTTTCCCTCATCGCTATAGTGACTCTCGCCGTCAACTTCAATCACTAGTTTGAGGCTAGGACAGTAGAAATCAACGATGAAATGGTCAATTGGTCTTTGTCGTAGAACTCTAAATCGGAAGTTTTTTAAATATCGATGCCAAAGTTTTCTTTCTGCGGGTGTCATATTTTGACGCAGTTCTTTGGCTCTGGCGGTGAGGTCAGGGTTATAGGGAAGATGGTGTTCGCTGATTTTAAGTGTCATTGATCCCCCCCAGCCCCCCTTGTAAAGGGGGGAGAATTAATTTCTTTCTCTTCTTCCCCCTTTGCAAGGGGGATTGAGGGGGATCTAAACCTTGAAACGTAGTCAGGGAGTTTTGTGTGTACTCTGT
>NZ_LIRE01000073.1 GCF_001402795.1 Pseudanabaena sp. 'Roaring Creek' | reverse complement strand
CAAATTTTAAAAGCCCAAAAGTAAAAGCCTTGCTAAGCAAGGCTTTTACTTTTGGGCTTTGATGCCAAGCTAAGAAATGGCGTAGCCATTTCTTAGCTTGGCATTATTCAAGATCCTTGGGTAAGGGGCGATCGTCGAGCAGGGCTTCTAAATCAGCAAACTCATCGGTATTATCATTGGTCTCAACCTTGGGGCTTTCTGGAGGTTCACTAGCTGATTTGTTAGTGACTTTTTCGCCATTATTTAGCTCTTCTAGTCTTGCTAAAAACTTATCAACTAAAAATTCCTGCACCAAATATTTAGGATCTTTTGTGGTTTGTGCTTCACTCTTAGCAGGAATCTCCGTTGTATTTGCATCAATATCATTCATAGTGGCATCAAGATCGTTAGCAACAATTTCGACATTATTTTTAGCGATATCTTTAGCGATCGCTTCTGCGTCTGACTCAATGTTTAAATTAAGCGACTCGTTAGCAGTTTCCTCGGAAATTGCGTCAGTTTCTTGCCAAGCATCTCCTAGATATTCTTGTAGAATATTTTCAACATAGTCATTGAAGGCGATAAGCTCATCTAACTCATCATCAAAACCTTTCGCTTCGACTATTTCGCTATCAATCAATTCGCTATTAACCAATTCGCTATCAACAATATTTAGTTCTTGAATATTTAGTGCTTGGGTACTCTCTTCATCATCCTTGGTGACTACAGGAACATCCTTAATAACCACAGGCTCATTAAGGATTTCTGTATCTAAAACAAGATCTTCAAGATCTTCAGTTTCTAAATTTACTTCTACTAAAGATTCAGCCGCAATTTCTTGAACGGTAGATTGCCATGAAGTTTCTATTCCCTCAATTTCGCTACTGTCTGAATTAAGAACATCTTTTTGCTCATCTATATCTATATTTATATCTATTGTTTTTTCAATAGATCTGACTTGCTTGAACTCAGTTTCAGCAGGTTCTTGATTTTCAAACTCCTCAACTTCAGGTTGAGATAGAAATGTTTCAACCTGCACATCTGCCAGTAATTCAACTGATAGCAGTTCTTCAGAATGAATAATTTCTTCAGAATAAATAATTTCTTCAGTTAGCTCTATCTCAATCTCAGCCTCTTCAATAACTTCGACAAGCTCTGGATCAGGGACGTTGGACTCAGTAATTATTTCCCTATCTTCTAAAACAACTTCAATAATATTTTCTTCAACGGGATTACTATTTTCTAGTTCTGCAATTTCTTTAGCAATCTGGGTTTCTAAATTCAAATCTAAATTCAAATCTAAATTCAAATTTATACCAGCAATAGGCTCCGATCGCTCTAGTGTAGTTGGGGCTAATTCAGGTTCTTCAAGTTTGTCATCATCTAAAGTTATTACCCTCTCAGATTCTAGGGGTTCTTCGATATCAATACTGACCGCATTCTCAGACTCAATTACAGGTTCAATCTCAGACTCAATTACAGGTTTAATCTCAGGCTCAATTACAGGTTCAATCTCAGACTCAATTACAGGTTCAATCTCAGGCTTGATCGCTGGCTCACTTGTTAGATCTGCGATATTTTCGATATTTTTATCGATATTTTCAGTAATTGCAACTGCATCATCGGGCTCAGATTTCTCAGGATTGGGCGATCCCTGTAGCTCTGGGATGATAGCGGATTGGGATTGAGTGGGATCTTGGGGAACGATCGCTTCTTCTGCAAAAAACTTTAATAGTTGGGGCGACTGCCAACCAATCGTCGTAAAACTATTTTTAATTTTTTCTACGGCAAAGGGTTGCAATCCTAATAGCTCCGACTCATCTGTTAACTTGATCCGTAGAGCTGAAACCCCAGATTGCAGCAAAATATTACTTAATAAAAAGAAAATCTCCGCCCAAACCACGCCCAATAAGCGTAATCCTGTAGGAAAGGGCGCGATCTCTTGAGCTAGGGGAGCCGCAATATAAATTTTGCAAAAGACGGCACTCATCAGCAGCGCCACTGCTGCCGCGATCCATCCTGTTGTATACCAACCATTGCGGCGCTGCTTGAGGAGCGTCAGGATCCGTCGATCGCGATCGCTTAAATTTTGCACTGGTTTAGACACAAACCATAAACTAAATGGCGATATCGGCTGTTGCCATTGCACCCAAGTCACCAAAGCGATCGCAGGAAACCCTAACAAAAAAATCTCAAACCACTCGGGAAATACGGGATCGCCTACGGCTAAACCAGCCATACTCAAAGCCATTAGCCAAGGCACACCTGCGATAAGCGCAATATTTCCCCAAAGAAAAGGAGCATTGCTGAGCGAGATTGGTTCAGTTGGGTTATTGCGATGTGGTGATGTCATAGTAGCGAGCCTAAAAAAACTATCCTAAACCTGTGGTTAAGCGCGTCCAGAAACCATCATAAATTTGAAGGGCTTCGGGCTCGAGTTTGGTAATGCGATCGCATTTGGCAATAATCGTTTCTGATGGCTCCAAAGCCTTAATTGCTTTGAGATCATCAGGAATCAGAGATTTTGCCAGTTTGTTAGTTGTCCCGAAACTATTAGCATCGCTAATTTTGGCCGCAATTTCTGGCTTCATCACATAATTTATCCATGCGTGAGCGCCCTCGATATTCGGTGCGCCTCTGGGAATAGCGATCGTATCCGTCCAAATTGATGTGCCATTATTGGGCAAAACATATTTGACATTCGGATTTTGCCGAGACAAACTAATGGCATCGCCTGAAAACGCCATACACATCATTAAATCCCCCGAAGCAAGAGGATCGCGCCATGCGTCGGTACTGAAATTAGCGATCGCGGGCATTAATTCCCGCAATTTTTGAAATGCATGTTCGATCTGGGTCTCCTCTTTACTGTTGTAGGAATAACCAAGGGTATGCAAAGCCATCCCGATCACTTCACGCGGATCGTTGACTAGCGTAATCCGCAACTTATTTTTATGCTGCCACAGGTAACTCCAATCCGTGGGTTCTTCACCCACGATCGACTTCACAGCCTCGACGTTGTAGGCAATTCCCGTCGTTCCTAAGCTTACGGGAATACTAAATACTGCCCCTCGATCGTGGGGTAATTCTAAATAGTTTGTAGCAATATTAGTCAGATTTGGTAACAGCTTTTTGTTGAGTGGGGCAAGCAGCTTTTTATCCCGCATCTGCGACACCATATAATCGCTGGGGTAAATGATGCTATACCCCGATCGCCCATTCGAGGTTTCTAGCTTTGCTAGCATGACTTCATTCGCATCATAGGCATCGCCAACCACCTTGATCCCCGTTTCCTTCGTAAATCCCTCCAAAACCTCTTGATTGTTGACATAGGTAGCCCAACCATAGAGGTACAAGGTCTTCTTGTCTTGGGTTGCTGGGCGAGTCACGTCCTCACCACCTGCATCGGAAGTTGAGGGGCTCTGATCGAAAATTCCACAGGCAGCGAGAGTAGATGCACTGGCTATAGCTGATGTGGCATAGGCAGTTTGTCTAAGAAATTTTCGCCGAGAGATAAGCATAGATTCTTATTTTGATTAGCTTTTGATTAGCTGGTGAGCTTGGCAAGCATGGATATCGGTGGAGTCTCCGTACTTTACTTTAATATTTAGACTTTAATATTTAGACTTCATATTCAGGAGGTAACAGCGGAGACTACGGTCGTCTTTGGCAGGGCAACACAATCTTCAGGCATCCACGAAACATATACCTGACTATCAAAGGGTGGGGTCTTTTCACCTTGGTGATTGGAGCGGACGAGCATCACTCTAACGGGGGGGACATTTTCACTAGCATGTAAGTCCACGACAAATTGGGAATGGTCTCCTAAATACAGTACGTTATTAAGAATGCCCCGATAGGTATTGTAGGGTTGGTTTGGATATTCGGTGGAGAGCTTTATTTTTTCTGGTCTGACGCTAACGACTGCCTCGGCGATAGGTTGCCAATTGCGGGGCTTGGCAGCGACGATCGCTAAACCCGTGGACGATCGCAATTCGACGAATGCCCCATCCTGCTCGATTACTCGACATTCAAACAAATTCGTTTCGCCGACAAAGTCAGCAACAAAGGCTGAAGAGGGGCGATCGTAGACTTCCGCAGGCGTGCCAATTTGTTCAATGCGACCTTGGTTCATCACCGCAATTCTAGAGGAAATTGCCAGAGCCTCACCTTGGTCGTGGGTGACCATAATAAAGGAAATTCCCAGTTCGTACTGCAAGTTGGACAGCTCGACCTGCATTTCCTTACGCAACTTAAAATCGAGCGCCGCCAAGGGCTCATCTAGCAAGATCACCTTAGGACGGTTAACGAGGGCACGGGCAAGGGCAACTCGCTGCTGCTGTCCACCAGATATTTGACTGGGATAGCGATCGCTCAGGTGGTCGAGACGAACTTGTTTCAGGGCATCCTTAACCCTTTGCTGGATTTCTGGCTTCGGAACCCCTTTCACCGTTAAGCCAAAGGCAACATTATTAAAAATGGTCATATGCCCAAAGAGAGCATAACTTTGGAAAACTGTATTCACAGGACGCTGATAGGCAGGGATATAGGTCATCGGGTTGCCTTGGATGAGCACTTCCCCTGCGGATGGTTCCTCAAAGCCTGCTACAAGTCTTAGTAAAGTCGTTTTACCACAACCTGAAGGTCCCAAGATGCTGAAAAGTTCGCCTCTCTGGACTTGTAGATCTACACCTTGGACAACAGTATTTGTCCCAAACATCTTAAATACTCGCTGTAGCTCTACATCGGGAACTGTACCCGTTGAAGTTGCGAACTGTTTAGCAGTGGTTGATTGTGCCATGTTGTAATGCTCAAACGTCTACTAATCCGTGTCTACTAATCTGATACCAATTCCCAAAAGTGTGGCTACACTTTTGGGAATTGAAAACCAAACCCTTACTGGGTTTTCAAAGCTCAAAATGATGTAGACATTTTGAGCTTTGGTATGAGATCAAAATTTTAGCTGTTTATCGTCATATACCGTCATACAGGATGAAAGCCTAAAATGCAATTAATAAAATGCAATTAAGGTGCGATCGGCAATATGAATAAGTACCTCAGCATAATTAAAATCCAGAGCTAAAACCTGCGGCGCACGCTGCGCGTGCGCCGCAGGTTTTAGGGTTTTATATTTAATTAAGCCCACTTA
>NZ_LIRE01000740.1 GCF_001402795.1 Pseudanabaena sp. 'Roaring Creek' | reverse complement strand
CTGGGAAGGGAGTAAGTGCAATTAAATATAAAATCCCAAACCTGTAGCGCACGCGCAGCGTGCTCTACAGGTTTGGATTCTGGGTTTTAATTATGACCAACTACTTATCTGACTTTACTTAATGCAGAAAATACAGAAATAGAAAAAACAAGTTTTTTGTCAAGTGTTAAACTACCATGTTTGGAGCTATGTTTAGAGCTGTGTTTGGAGATGTTCTAATGAATACAAGCACTCGTGTCAAGTTAAATTTTGCCGTGGTTGCGGGACTAGCGATCGCCGCAATCATGTCGCTCCAAATCTCTGATGCTTCACCACAATCAATCCCAACTAATTCATTTCCCCCCTCACCAGCATTCAAATTAGCAAAACTAAGTAATCCGTGGATCGTTTTTCAAAATGCGACCTTGCTAAGAGCAGTGATGTCAGCGGATCTTGCTTCAGCAAAAGTAGCTTTATTGCGTGGCGCTAACCCCAATGCCAAAGATAAAAATGGTGCAACCGTTTTAGCGATCGCCGCTAGCAAAAGTTATCTCGACATTGTCCAGCTTTTACTAGAGCACAATGCCGATATTAATGGTCGAGATCCTTTTGAGCGTAATTATTATTATCAGACTCCTCTTATGGCGGCAGTGAGAGAGCATCATATCGAAATGATAAAGCTCTTTCTTTCTAAAGGAGCCAAAGTTAACGATGCTCCTGACGAGGGAGTTGCGGCTCTAGATGTAGCAATAGAGAAAAATCATGCCGATGTAGTTAAAATCTTGTTACAAGCGGGTGCAAATCCTAACCACTATGCAATGGGTGCAACCCCAATCTATAGTGCTGCGAGGAAGGGATATACCGCAATTGTCAGTCTTTTAATAGAGTATGGGGCAGATATTAACGCTAAGGCTTATGGCAACAAAACCCCCTTGGAGATTGCGACATTGAATGAGCATCTTGCAGTGGTCAAGCTGCTAAAGCAGGCAGGCGCAAAACATTAAGGCTTTAATGCAAAATTTCGATCGCCGTACCGCGTTGTAACAAGGGATAAATTTCATCGACATCTCTATTTTTGAGGGAAATACAACCCAGAGTCCAGTTAATCCTGCGATCGATCAGCCAATCCTGTCCTTTCTCCACTCCATGAATACCAATCTCTCCCCCAATATCATCGTAGACTTTCACTTCACCTCTAGCCTTAGCCAGTGCAAACTTGCGCCAAGAATCAGGGGTGGGATAGTCCAACAAAATAAATTTTGACCATTCCGAATGATTGTAGAGATCTTTTACCTGAAAAATTCCCTCTGGCGTGCGTTTATCCCCTTGTTTCACCTTGTCATCCTTGGGGTTGCCTCCAAGCACGATCGCATAGGCTTTAATGGGCTTTTTTTGGTAGTAAACAGTTAGCTTGTATTTTGATTTTTCCACTACGATCGCGATCGCTTTTTTATCAAATTTTTTTAGATCGATGAAATTAGTAATCGACCGATTTTTGTTAAGCAATTCCTCACAATTCCCAAGGCAGGGGATCGCCTGAACAAACATCTCAGGATTAGCGATCGCATAGATACCCACTAAGCTGGCAAGCAAAGCCAGACAACTGAAAATTTTTAGCGATCGACGATCCATATGCTGCATCTTAATTCCTTCCCAAAGAATGATTACTGGCATTTAGTCAAGCCATGCCCCAATTTATCTTATCCCAAAGCTCAAAATGGCTACGCCATTTTGAGCTTTGAAAACCCTTACTGGATTTGGTTTTTAATTCCCAAAAGTGTTGTCACACTTTCGTGAATTGTTATAATGCCAATTCCCAAAATGGCGTTGCCATTTTGGGAATCTCAAAACCTTACTGGGTTTGTTTTTTAATTCACGAAAATATTGGCTTATTTCAGTGAATTGGGATAAATCCCAAGAGAGGGTTGCCGCAGAGAGTGCGGCAACTCTCTCTTGGGCTATTTTGGCGATCGAGCGAACTGCTTGACTAATTTTTGCGGGATTTGCTTAACCCAACCTAAAAACTCTGGCGTAACGATCCCCTGAGGATAAAAGATCGTACCGATCACGATCAGAACTCCAAAAATGATTAACCGTCCATCCTTAAGAAATTGCGCTAACCACGGAGGCACATTAGAAATCCCCGCAACTCCACGTAAAGCTTCAGGCAAAGCCGTCAGCACAATACCACCGACCACAGGCCCCCAAAATGTACGCGAACCACCAATGAGGACAAAAGCTAAGAAAATAATACTGGCATCAAAGGTTCCCTGTCTTGCATTCCATGTATTCAAAAAATGAGCGCTGACCGCCCCCACCATCCCCGCTAGGCTCGCCGCTAAAGTAAAGGCTAAAACCTTGTAATAGGTGGGATTTATGCCCATCGAATCAGCAGCTAGTTCATCTTCACGAATAGCAATCAAAGCTCGACCTACCCGAATTTTTTCGAGCCGATACATAAAAGCCATACTTAATCCCAATAGGGGCAGAGCAATCCAGAGATATTCTAAGGGTGACTGAAATGGTTGCGGAATGCCAAAAATGCCGACTGCACCGCCTGTAATATCAAGATTTAAGGCAACCACTCGCAAAATCTCGACAAAGGCAATTGTAGCGATCGCTAAATAAATCCCCCGAAGACGCAACACGGGAATGCCCAAAATAACCGCGAGGAGCCCCGATATCAAACTTGCCGCCAGCATTTCCAGCAATACCCATACCACTGATAACGAGCCTGTCGTTGTTAAAATTTTGGTAGAAGCGATCGCCGCAATATAGCCTCCTAAAGCATAGAATCCTGGAGTCGCGAGAGACAATTGCCCAGCCATTAGGGGTAAATAAACAGAAATTCCTAAAATTGCGCCAAAAACTGCCGATACAAGCAAAAAGCCATAGGTATTTAGAAATTCAGTCATCATTCAGATTTGAATTGTTTTAAAGGCTAGTTTGAGCAATATATCCGATCAGGCGATTTCTTTAGTAAGCAGATTTTTGACAAACTTGATGTTCGCAGCAACCTTTGCCCAACTTTGCCCAAAAATCTGTCAAAAAAATTACCTTAAATTTAAACCCTTGCCTTAATTAGCTATCATTAGTCAATAAGCAGCAAGGTCTTAAGATATCATTAAGAATTTTTGCCAATCAATTGGGTCTTAAGTAGCAAGCATCCTGCGATCGCTACTTAGAGTACAGAGGTTTTGACAATGGTTTCGACCAGTCGAAAGACCTCAAAGACAATCTCACTCAAGGTTTTGTAGTTTTAATTTGTCATGAATCTATAAATGGCAACTCAAAACTGCTATAGCAACGCACAAATATCAACCCTTAGCGTTAATCTTCAAATTAAGATTTTTACGCAACCCCTTTTCATTATCAATTCTAGAGAGTACAAACAGTGGACATTCAAATTGGGCGCGGTAAAACTGCACGCAGAGCCTATGGCATCGACGAAATTGCATTAGTGCCAGGAGGTAAAACCCTCGATCCCAACGTTGCCGATACATTTTGGGAAATTGGGGGAATTCGCCGCGAAATTCCAATCATTGCCAGTGCAATGGATGGCGTTGTCGATGTCGATATGGCAGTAAAACTTTCAGAGTTAGGTGCCTTGGGAGTCATCAACCTTGATGGCATCCAAACCCGCTATGACGATCCCACACCAATCTTAGAAAAAATCGCTTCAGTAGGTGTCACTGAGTTTGTCTCACTTATGCAAGAACTCTATGCTGAACCCGTCAAACCTGAACTGATTCAAAAACGCATCCGCGAAGTTAAAGAAAAAGGTGGTATCGCCTGCGCTAGCAGTATTCCTGTCAATGCCTTTAAGTATGGAGCGATCGCTGCTGAAGCAGGATGCGATCTCTTTTTCTTGCAATCCACGGTAGTTTCTACAACTCACATTGCTGCTGAAGGTCTAGTTTCCCTCGATCTCGCTAAATTCTGTAAAGAGATGCCCATACCCGTACTCATGGGTAACTGCGTTACCTACGATGTCACCCTAGAACTCTTACATGCAGGAGCTGCAGGTGTACTTGTCGGTATTGGTCCTGGAGCTGCTTGCACCTCCAGAGGCGTACTCGGTGTAGGCATTCCCCAAGCGACAGCCGTAGCAGACTGTGCTGCTGCCCGTGAGGACTTTTTTAAGGAGACAGGTAAATATGTACCCATCATTGCTGACGGAGGCTTGATTACAGGCGGTGACATCTGTAAATCGATCGCCTGTGGAGCCGATGCCGTGATGATCGGATCTCCTTTTGCTAGAGCCAAAGAAGCTCCTGGACGAGGCTTTCACTGGGGCATGGCAACACCTAGCCCTGTCTTACCACGCGGAACCAGAATTCGAGTGGGGACGACAGGCTCCCTAGAGCAAATTTTGCGGGGACCAGCAGGACTAGACGATGGTACTCACAACCTTCTCGGCGCACTCAAAACCAGTATGGGAACTTTAGGTGCAGCAACTATTCGTGAAATGCAGCAAGTTGAGGTGGTCATTGCTCCTTCGCTCCTAACTGAAGGCAAGGTCTACCAAAAAGCTCAACAGCTTGGCATGGGTAAATAACGCTAAAGTTAAATAGGCAAGGCTCGCAATGCGAGCCTTGCCTATTTAACTTTATTTGTTTAGGCTCTTGCGGATAAAAAATGTCCCCCCCAGTTATCTAGCTTCGACTCCGCTCAGCTAACGTTGGCTGAGCGGAGTCGAAGCCACAGGCATGTTAATTACTAGCAAGTCCCTTAACTTTATTTATTTAACCTTGTGTATTGAATTTTATTTATTTAACCTTGTTTAAGCACCTCAGTACAATTAAAAGCCAAAGCTAGAAATTACGGCGCATTCTGCTCGTGCGCTGCAGTTTTTGGGGTTTTATATTTAATTAAGCCCACTTACTTAGCTTATTTAACTTTAGTTTGGAAGAAAGTCCACCAACAGCAAAATTACGTTAAAAATGGCTTTTATAATAGTGTTTTCTGAGCTTAATAAGTACTCAGCATAATTAAAATCCAGATCTAAAATCTGCGTTGCAGGTTTTAGGGTTTTATATTTAATTAAGCCCCTTACTTATGCGAATCATCTCCTGAGAATATTGACTGCAAAAAATAATTGGGCAATACTTAAAGTCATATGCCAAAGATACTTCTGGTAGAAGATAATGAAATGAATCGCGATATGCTATCGCGAAGATTGACGCGCCGAGGCTTTGAAGTGATAGTTGCAGTCGATGGTGCGTCTGGTGTCAAGATTGCCGAATCAGAACTGCCAGATCTAATCGTTATGGACATGAGTCTGCCCATTTTAGACGGATGGGAAGCCACAAAGCGCTTAAGGCAAATACCTACAACTCAAAATATTCCGATTATCGGATGTTCTGCTCATGCAATGGTTGGCGATCGTGAAAGGGGGATTGAAGCTGGATGCGATGATTACGATACGAAACCTATTGAATTTTCACGGCTATTGGGGAAAATTGAAAGCTTGTTAAAAGAATATGCCAGACCTTAATGAATCTAAGTTACTAATTATTGATGATGAACAAATGAATCGGGAGATTCTCTATCGCCATTTAAGGAATTTAGGATACCCCAACATTACAATGGCAGAGAGCGGCAAAAAGGGCTTAGAAGTAGTTTCTAAGCAACCAGTTGACCTGATATTACTAGATATGATGATGCCCATGCTTAATGGGTTAGAGGTACTGACCTATCTAAAAGAAAACCCTGAGTGGCGCGTAATTCCCGTAATAATCATTTCCGCATTAGATGAGAAAGAAATGATGTTAGCCTGTATTCAAAAGGGGGCTGAGGATTATTTAATTAAACCCTACGATCGCGTTCTGCTTAGAGCAAGGGTAAGTGCTTGTATTGAAAAGAAAACCCTCCACGATCGAGAGGTCTTAAATAAGCAAAAGCTAGAAGCCGCTTACCAAGAACTAGCTGCTGCATATCATGAATTAGAAGTTGCGAAAATTGAGTTAGAAGCATTATCCCATCGCGATGGGTTGACGGGTATTGCCAATCGTCGCTACTTTGATACAGTCCTAGAAAAAGAATGGAGTGCTGCCTATAGGGAAAAGAAATGTCTATCACTCATCTTATTTGATATAGACTATTTTAAGAAATATAATGATACTTATGGACATTTAGCAGGGGATGACTGTCTTCGTCAGATTGCGACTGCGGCTGCGCAGGTAATTAGGCGACCGAGAGATACATTAGCAAGGTATGGCGGAGAGGAATTTGCGGTCATCTTGCCTGATACTAACTCATCGGGTGCAGAGTTTTGCGCCACAAAAATTCTTACAGCCATAGAAAGTCTGGATATCAGCCATACTTCTTCGCCAATCTATCCCTATGTTACGGCTAGTTTGGGAATATCCACCATCAGCCCGCATCTGCAAACTTTCACATCGCAGCAATTAATTAAAGAAGCTGACTTAGCACTATATGAAGCAAAACGAGAGGGGCGAAATCGCGCTAGAGTCTGGTCGGCAAAAGCATAGTAAATATAGTAAACATAATGGTTAATAAACATGGAAGTTCAGAATTTTCAAGTATTAATTGTTGATGACAATGAAATAAATCGCGATATGTTAGCAAGACGCTTGCATCGCCGAGATTTTCAGATATCAGTGGCAGTAAATGGGCGCGAAGCCATAGAAATGGCTCAAAAAAATCTCTACGATTTAGTCCTGTTGGACATTATGATGCCTGAGTTGGATGGATATGCGGTTCTCACCTATTTAAAAAAAGACTCAAGATTGCGGGATATCCCTGTAATTATGATTTCTGCGATCGAAGAAATGGGAAGCGTGATGAAATGTATGGAGATAGGAGCTGACGACTATTTGACTAAGCCCTTTGATCCAGAAATGTTAAAAGCGGCGATTAATCGCTGCTTACCCGATCGCAGCAGGATGCAAACAACTCCGATAATTCCTGAACGCCCAATTTCAAAATTACCTAATTCTAGTTTCGTTGAGTCCAACACCCAAATCTCCGAGCTAAAATTACCAGAAGATACTACCAATGGGAAATTAAATAACGTCCTCAGCCTTGACGAAGTTGTGCATCGAATTATGCAGACTGGGACAATTAGTCGCAAAGGGTATCTCTACTTTAGCAAAGCAATTTTTAATACCTTATTTGAGAATTCAGGTTTAACTGACCAAGAGGTATACCAAATTCGCTCTGTTTTTGAAGCAATTCAATCAAGACAGGTCAAGGTCGTTGATTTTTCTAGCAATAAAATTTGATTGTGAACCTGACATAAGAACTGTGTTGCAATAAATCAAAATCTAAAAGAATAGTAATAATCCTTTGTTTCATTACTACTCTTTTAGATTTTATGTCCCAGTCAAAACTTACATTGCTACAAAAGTAACAATATTGCCATGCAATATTGGAAAATTATTGGAAAATATTATTTAAAAATATTTGTTATTGCGAATTATGCCCCACCAACAAGATGGATATCGATCTATGCCAACTCAAGAATTTAATATGAAGTCTTAGTAAATAGCAAAAGTATTTATAAAATAAAAAAGATACGAACAAATAAAATACGAATAGAAAAATCCTTCATACAGTATCAAAATTATTAAGAAATGTATTTAAAGAAATTCAACTGATAAGTATAAATACTCATGCTCTAGGTACCAAAACTTAAGTGTAAAGAAATGATTAAGCGATCCCCAAAATGGCAGAATTTCTTGCAAAATAATATTATTCAAACGGAACCAGCTTATATATAGGTTCTGAATTTAAATAACAACTTAATAAAAAACAAAAAATAAGCGATCCCAGATGAGTAAGTGCTAGCTTCACCACTCTCTGAGCGATCGCTTATTTTTTTATTTGTTGATAATTTGGCTTGCAAAATATGAGGTGAAGATTGCTTTAAACGGTTAACTCTATTGGGGCTCAGCAAAAGCGATCGCAATAATTTCCGACGATAGACAATAAGTATTTAGACTCAGATTAAACTTTTCAAACGGATTATAAAGAAAATATTAAGCGATCCCAGTTTTTGCAATCTATCTAAGAGAATATACTCATTCAAACGGAATCGGCTTATTTAAAGATTCTGAATTTCAATACCAATTTAAGAACAATTTACACAAACAAGCGGTTTGTTTCCTATAGGTAATTTTACCTTCGCGGAGCAAGCCGTTTGTTTTATCGAGTTTATTACAGGATGGGTAAGAGCCTAACCTGATTTTTAACAGTAGGTCAGTAAGGAATTACCAATAATTAAATTTTATATAAAAATCTTGTTTAAGTTTTTTGTATAAAAAAGCAGCTAAGGTATATTCATCGTAAAAGTTAATTTCAAAGGGAACTTTTTGTCTAACATCATCAATCTTTATTCCCAAAGGATGAGTGGTGGCGCGAAGCGCCGCCACTCATCCTTTGGGAATAAAGATTTGTCATGGCTATCTCATACCAAAGCTAAAAATGGCGTAGTCATTTTTAGCTTTAAAAATTCTTACTGGGTCTGGTTTTTAATTCACAAAAGTGTTGTCACACTTTCGTGAATTGGTATAAACCCCAAAGAGACTGTGGCGCACGCGCAGCGTGCGCCACAGTCTCTTTGGGGTTTATATTTAATCGTGCCTAGCTATATAGCAGTAGCAATATATATGATGTAGAGACTGTAACTAAGATAAGTATTTGATTAGTTAGCTGCTCATTGAGTAGCTGAGCATAATTAAAACCCAGAGTCCAAACCTGTGGTGCAGCCTGCGCTATAGGTTTGGGGATTTTATATTTAATTGTGCCAAGCTACTTACATTACCAAACTATCTACTTGCGAGTTGGAAATCTATTCGTGGAAAGATTTAATATCCGCACTGTTATTGAAGGATATACTCAAGGCTATTTTTTGATGTCAGAGGGTGATGGTCAACCGATTGAGTGGTACTACACCAACAGTCGTACCCTGATCCCCCTCGATCAGCGCTTTCGTTATCCTAAGTCTTTGCAACGTGTACTTAACCAAAATCGGTTTGAGGTGAGGATCGATACAGCCTTTGAGCAGGTGGTTGATGGCTGTGCCGATCGCGAAACTACTTGGATCTCAACGGAATTAAGATCGCTTTATAGCAATTTGCATCAGGCGGGCTGGGCGCATAGTTTTGAGACATGGCAGGGCGATCGCTTGGCGGGAGGCATTCTGGGCATCGCGATTCGAGGGGTATTTATTGGCGAATCGATGTTTTTTAAGATTCCTGATGGCTCCAAAGTGGCAATGGTAAAATTGGTAGAACATCTGCGATCGCAGGGGTATGGTTTATTTGATGCCCAGTTGATGAATCCCCACCTCGAACGCTTTGGAGCCTTTGAAACTAACGACGAAACTTATCAAAAATTACTACAGGCAGCTTTGCAAAGGGCTTGTAGCTTTAGGGTTTGAAATAAGATAGTAAGTGTAGCCAAAGCCTAAAAGCCCTGCCGTCCGCTGTGCAGATGGTAGAAGCTTTAGGTAATTTACTGAAACTAACAGCTAAGGGTAGTACGAAACAATGCCAATCCTTACCTGCTGGGCAATACCTGAAATGGGAGGTGAAAAAAGTTTGTGCCAGAACTACATCAAGTTGGGGAGATCGTCCGATCGCGTTATTGCATTACGGATATCCTAGGGCAGGGTGGCATGGGCGTTACTTATGCGGCGATCGACGAACAAACAGGCGATCGGGTAGCCCTCAAAGCCCTATCATTTCGACGGATCAATGACTGGAAAGTATTGGAACTATTTGAACGGGAAGCGAGGGTACTCGCTCAACTCGATCATCCTGCTATTCCCCGCTATTTGGACTATTTTCAGGTTGATAGTGAGCGAGATCGCGATTTTTATATCGTGCAGCAGTTGGTGGAGGGTCGATCCTTAGCACAGGCGATCGCCGAGGGATGGCATGGGAGTGAGGAGGATATTCTGCAAATTAGCAAGCAAATTTTGGAGGTGTTGATCTACCTCCATGAACTCAAACCGCCAGTTATTCATCGGGATATCAAGCCGCAAAATATTATCCTTCAGGCTGACCGCAAGATTGCGCTAGTGGATTTTGGGGCAGTGCAAGATACCTATCGCAGCACCCAACTGGCGGGCAGTACTGTCGTCGGTACCTATGGCTATATGCCGCCCGAACAGTTTCGGGGCAAAGCCGTTCCCGCTACCGATCTATACGCTCTCGGCGCAACGGTTTTATTTTTATTGACAGGGCGATCGCCTGCCGATTTACCTGAAATTAGATTCAAAATTAATTTCCGTGATGCCGTAAATATTTCCTCCATCTTTGCCGATTGGCTCGACCGAATGATCGAACCTGCGATCGAAGATCGCTTTAGTAGTGCAAGACAGGCTCTTAAGTTTTTAACTAAGGATGATATGTCATCATCCTTAGCTTCATCCCTTAATGATATGTCGTCATCCCTAGCCGCATCCCTTAATGATATGTCGTCATCCCTAGCTTCATCCCTCGAAAATCGGATTAAGGCTATTGAGACGAAGCAATTACTCCATCATGATCGCGCTGATCGGGGCTATCAATATCCCAAACCCCTCGGCAGTCGCATTAATTTGAAGAAGACCGATAGTATTTTAGAGATTGATATTCCTCCTGCGGGTTGGCATGGAGAGGGGATCGGCATCTTAATATTTGCAATTTTTTGGAATGGATTTATTCTTTTCTGGACATCCATGGCGCTGAGGGCGGGATTGTTTGCCCTATTCTCCATTCCATTTTGGGTTATTGGTATTGGCATGGCCTATGCAGGCTTATCGGTTTTGTTTGGTAAGGTGCGATTAGTCATTGGCGATCGCAATTTTAGGATTGATTGGGACATGCTAGGAATCAAGCGTCACGTCCAAGGCAAAACCCAAGATCTGCGGCAGATCGAGCTAAAAAGTTCCTATGAAATAAACAACCAACCAGTAATGGAGTTACGCATCAATCAAGGTATCTATACGCATAAATTTGGTTCGGGGCTGAGTCGTCCAGAGAAAGAGTGGCTGCTACAGGAAATTAATGGTTTCTTAGAAACATGGCGATCACGACATTAACTCCACATAAAAACATAGAGAGATGCGCCGCATTTCTCTATGTTTTTACGTGGAGTTATACTGACGGTAGCCCCACCTTGCAAAGAATATGTCAGATCCCTCCAGCCCCCCACTAACAACTCGCGATCGCTACAATATTTTCGTCGATCGCATCATTATCAATATCGAAAATGGCAAACTACTATCCAAAGAACATGTCTATCGCATTCTCAGTGAGAGTTTAGAGGCGGGAACTGGGGAAATATTTGAACGGGCTTTAGAAGAACATGCCAATCTATTACAGGCAAATTTTGACGCTCAAAGCGATGAAGTAAAACAGGCAAAAGCAAAACAAAAGCTCCGCGCCATGCAGATTCTCCAAGATGCATGGGAACAGTGGCAAAAAAACTATCAAATTCAGGATGCCTGTGCGAGAGGGATAGACAATATTCTCAAGGTCGATCCACAGGAGCGTCTTGCCGCTTTAATCCAAGTTCTCGATCCTAACCAGACACCTGTTTTTGAACGCCCACATATTCAATATCTTGCGCAATTGTTGCAAAAAAAAGCGGAAACCCTAGCCGATGATGCAGAAGCATTCGCTCTGCGACAATTTGCGATCGGGCTCAATCGAGGATTAGAATCCTTTGACCGTTTGGAGGGATACCTCGTTAGTTGGTTATACGAGTCCACAAAACAGGTGGGATTTGAACGAACTAAGGCGATTGGCCCATGGCATAGTTGGGCGCAACAAACTTCTAGTCCCCTGCCTCGCGATCTCTTTTCGGGACAGGCGAGTAATCAATCAGCGGCTGAGATCGCCAAGGCTCAACGGAACATCGATCTGAGTGCATGGGTCGAATTATCAATTTTGCTTAGGTATTTGCAAAATGGGTTGGTGCATTGGTTCGATCGACAGCCCTACGATGCCCAAGCAGGAATGCATATGACGGGGATTACCTTTATTTCCTTTGCAACGATCTGGAGCGAGCTTAGCAGTGGTTTTCAAAATTCAGCCCTAGCGGAGAGCGATCGACAATCTCTAGCCAAGATCTGCTTTCACATGAGCTTACAAACCCTCCGAAGTTTTGCCCAGAGGGAAAATTTCCCCCTCTATGGCGGCGTATTTGCTTCCTTTTCTGGGGAAAGCTTTCGCGAAACCATTAGTTACCTCGATCGCCCATTAAAAGAAGCCCAAAATACGGAGGAAAAGGCAAGAATTCTCACGGTTTTAGGCTATTCCCAAGCTTGGATGGGTCATCATCATCAGGCGATCGCCCTTCACCAAGAGGCATTAACCCTAGCCCGTCAAGTTGACGATCGCCGCTGTGAAATCGCTAATCTCAATCACCTCAGTCGGATTAGCCTGCTGCAAAAAGATTTTAGTGCTAGTGAAGCCCAAGCGCAGAGGGCGGTAATTTTGGCGAGGCAAAATGGCGATCGGCAAGGAGAAGCTAATGCTCTAGCTAATTTGGGCTATGGCGAAGTCATGATTGCAAGACAGCAGGAGGCAATTACACCCTTCGATCTAGAAACACCGATTGCCCATCTAGAGAGAGGACAGCATCTATCGGAGAAGTTGAACGATCTCCAAAATCAGTCGCTTTGTTGGGTCGGGCTAGGTAGTGCCTATGTGGCGATCGAGCAACCCAGCCAAGCACAGATCGCCTTAGAGAAGAGCTTAACCTTAACGCAAAGGATCGGCGATCGCGATTTACAAGCCCTAAGCCATGCCTATCTCGGTGAAACCTACTATCAACTCCATCAATTAGAATCGGCAACCTATCACGCCTGTTTGGGAATGTATTTGCTGGAGCAACGCCATAGCAAGGCATGGCAACAATCAGCGGCTTTGGTGATAATTTTGCAGGGCAAGTTGGGGGAGGCTAGTTTCACCAATATATTGCAGCAGCAGCGATCGCATCTAATTAGTCAAATCGGCGTTGATGGGTTCGATCATTTGCCTAATTTAATCGAGCGCTATCGAAAGGGAGAATAAAATCCCACAGATGAGTGGCGGCGCTTTGCGCTGACACTCATCTCTTGAGCTTTGATTTGTCCAGAATAACAATTACTTCATCCGATCTAGATTGGGCTGCGTAAAGTCTTTAGAAGGATTGGATGGAAATTGTCATGTCAAAGCAAAGTTTTTATGTCGGTTGTTTGGGCCTCGGTAGCCTTGCGATCGCTGCTTTTTTTCTTAACTCTATTTCTAATGTTACGGCTCTCGGTTCTGAGCCGAGAACAAGTTTAGTTTCTACTGATGTTTCTAGCGATCGCGTGCAGGGTAAAACGACAGCAGTTTTTGCAGGTGGGTGCTTTTGGGGCATGGAAGCCGTATTTAAACATTTAAAAGGGGTTTCCAATGTGGTATCTGGCTATTCGGGAGGCACGGCACAAACAGCGCATTATGAGACTGTTGGTTCGGGGCAAACTGGACATGCAGAATCGATAAAAGTTACCTACGATCCATCTCAAGTTTCCTACGAAAAGCTGCTTCAGATCTACTTTTATGTAGCTCACGACCCAACCCAACTCAATCGGCAAGGACCTGATAGCGGTACTCAATACCGATCGTCCATATTTTTTGCCAATGACGAACAAAAACAGATTGCTCAAGCCTATATAGACAATCTTAATAAAAGCAAAGCTTTTCCCAGACCAATCGTGACAAAGTTAGAGCCTTTACAGGGCTTTTATGCGGCGGAGGACTACCACCAAGATTTTATCGCCCGCAATCCAGACTATCCCTATGTTGTGATTAACGACCTTCCCAAAATCGCGCAGCTAAAAAAGCAATTTCCTGACATGTATAAGTAATACCAAAGCCCAAAAGTAAAAGCCTTGCGTAGCAAGGCTTTTACTTTTGGGCTTTGAGAAGGGGTTTGCGTAGCAAACCCTTTCTCAAATCTCACGTTAATACCAATTCCCAAAATGGCAACGCCATTTTAGGAATCTCAAAACCTTACTGGGTTTGGTGTTTAATTCACAAAAGTGTTGTCACACTTTCGTGAATTGGTATAAAAAAGGTGGGTGGCAGCGCGAAGCGCCGCCATCCACCTAATATCTACAAATCCCGATGGGTAAAAGCCTTAGCATTTGCCCCTGCATAGGTTGCGACGATATGCCCGTCGCCCACCAGCCGATACTTATAGGTAACTAGTCCCTCTAATCCCACGGGGCCGCGAGGTGGCATTTTATTGGTACTAATGCCGACTTCTGCGCCAAAGCCATAGCGGAAACCATCCGCAAATCTGGTAGAGCAGTTGTGGTAAACCCCAGCAGCATCAATATCGCTCGTAAAGATATCGGCGATCGCCAAATCCTCGGTCACGATCGCTTCGGTATGTTTTGAGCCATAGGTGGTAATGTGGGCGATCGCTTCTTCTAGGGAATCGATAATCTTAATGGATAGAATCAAATCACAATATTCCGTTGACCAGTCGGACTCAGTAGCAGGACTGACATCGATCATGGTTCGGGTGCGATCGCAACCTAGAAGTTTCACGCCACGTTCCTGCAAGGCAGAGGAAGCAAGGGGCAGAAACTTAGAGGCGATCGCCTGATTTACCAATAAAGTTTCGATCGCATTACAGGCGGCAGGATATTGGGTTTTGCTGTCTACAGCGATCGCTACGGCTTTGTCTAGATCGGCGGCGGCATCCACATACAAATGACAGACTCCATCGGCATGACCGAGTACGGGAATATGGGTATTCTCTTGGATATAGCGGACAAATTGATTGGAACCTCTGGGAATAATCAGATCGATTAATTTATCCATCTTTAAGATGGCAAGGGTTTCGGCACGGGTGGTCAATAGTTGCACCACTTGGGGCGATACTCCGCCTTGTTTGGCAAATAATTCGGCTAAGGCTTGATGCATCACCGTAGCGATCGCTTCACAGGAATGTACCGCTTCGCTCCCACCTTTGAGAATTACGCCATTGCCCGACTTAATGCCTAGAGCTGCAATTTGGGTAACCGCATCGGGACGCGCCTCAAAAATCACGCCAATTACGCCTAAAGGACAGGTCAATCGTTCTAAAATCAGCCCTTTATCCAGTTCGCGATGAATTTGGCGATCGCCAATGGGATCGGCAAGTCTAATCACATCGCGCACCCCTGCAATCATCCCTCGAATCTTGTTTGCATCTAACTTGAGGCGGGCTATCAAGGCGCTCGGTAATTGGTTGGCAGTGGCGGCGGCAAGATCCTTTTGGTTGGCTACCAAAATTGTTTCGGCATGTTGTTCTAAGGCTAAGGCGATCTCTTCTAAGGCATCATTTTTAGAAGCCGTTGGCAATTTAGCTAAGGCGATCGCTGCCTTGCGAGTGCTTTGGATTGCCCCTGCAAGATCCTTGAACAGATCTTTTGACAAATCTATAGATACATTCCCAGACACGTTAATCTCTATTGCTTTTGTAGATTATTACTTTTCGTAGATTGAGGTTTTGGCTTAGAGCTTTGCTAAATCGAGACTAAGCAAACTACTGAAGACCCTCCTCCTATCCTATCTCAGTTTGCAAATGAACGAATATCTCCTTCAATGCGACTCATCAAATCGCAATTTGCATATGTTGTCGATCATTGCGGAATTTTATCATTTACAGATCATGAATCAAGAGTTGTTGTTGAGTGCTCAAAATAGTTATATCTTGCTAGTCCTCAAGATATAATTAGAAATGATAATCTAACTATGGATCTTCGATTACTGGAATACATGGAGACAAAAGGTTATCTTGGAATTTCTCAACTTGACCTCGTGCAATTCTAACTACTTGAAATTTATTGCTTAGACTTTCAGGAGCCTCATCATCAAGAATATAGACTAATCCATAGGAACCAGGGGTTTTGCTGGAAATTAGTTCAAGAAGATCAAATAGATCTTTTGCTTCTGATGATGCATGATTAGCACTTCCTGCAATCCACAAAAAATACTGACCATTCATAATCTTCAAATCTGAAATTCTATTTCTATGGTTGAAAGAGGACAAAACATTTTTAATTGTTTGATGCACTTCCCACAATAATGCTTCCTCATTATCAATTTCGCCAGGTGTCATTCGTAACGTAATCCATCCATGATACTCGTACATATTGCTTCTTCATTTTATATCTATAAATTACAGGAACATTGCAACGTTGTGAATACTCATTCAACTTCTCAATGACACTATGTCCTAGAGGAATTCCAAACCCATAACTGATGTTACGTGAAACGAATATCGCTCTCATCCCCAGCCCACTCACCCTTACCTTCTAAAAGTTCTCTTCTCTCACGATGTTGAAGATCGTATTTTTGGAATAGAACTCTCTAATTAATCCATTGGTATATTCGATTAATCTCCGCTTGGAGATTAATCCTGATGAGATTAAAGTAATTTGTTGCATAGGCTTTATAGCAATGCGATCGCAAATAATAAGCTTCAACCTTAAGCGATCGCCTTTGCAATAACAAAACCCAAAAAGCGATCGCCTAAAACATCACCTCAAAATCCCTGAATCTCCATCAAATGAAAAAGCGATCGCTACTAAATCTAAAAAAATATCAATCGCCTACTCATTGCTAGAAAGCGATCGTAGATCGCACATTTTCTGAAAAAGCGATTACCCTCACAATAATGGAGGATTCCATTCAGCTATTGGACGCATTGATTGACTTATTGGGTTATACCTCTGGTAAACCTCTTTAACAATTTCCTTATCTTGATAAAAGCTTTCACTTGTCCATTCAAAAGCATCCCTTTCATAGCAATCCGCGAGAGTTTGCATCATTGTTGTGAGACTATCATATTTTTGTCTAAATGGAGAATCAAAGTGTTCTTTTGAATCATTTGAATAGATCGGCGAAGATAGAAATTTTTCTTTCCCTCCAATCACAAAATAGGATGTAGGATCGCCGACAAAAACTGGGAACCAATCATCTCTCCATAATCCATAGCTTTTTAACTCTATAATATTATCTCTGTATTCAGTAATTGATTTATCTAAGGGAAGAAAATACATTCCCCCAAGAGCATCAAATCTAAATTCTGAATGACTAGTTCCATTATGCCATTGATATAAGTAATATAACTCTTCGGGTAAATAGAAAGGTAGAACAGAAGATATTCTATCTATTTGCATATGAGTAATGCCCTGACTAAAAGCATCTGCTATATTGGGTTCATTATTTTCTAGCCAATGGCTGATTCTGTTCAAACTGTAGATTAGTTCTTCCATTATTTTTGTACTCCATATTTATTGAACAAAGAGGGTAAATACCCCACCGCCCTGCGGTGTGAGTAAATTCTAGCGATCGCCGATCTTGTAGGTTGGGTTGAGGTGACGAAACCCAACATTAACTTTATTCCTTACCTTAATTTGTTGGGTTTCACTTCGTTCAACCCAACCTACATTTTATTCCATACTTAGTTCAGAGAGAGATAGCAGTAACTCGATAATGAGGTTATCATTTCTCATTGTTGGGTTGCGTTCCTTAACCCAACCTACAAGATCAGTGATCGCACTGCTCACCCGCATAGAGATAACTATTGACCGTCGTACCCGTCAAAGCCCTCGTACTGCCCAAACCATCGTAAACATAGAACGACTTCGTACCATTCCTATCCTGAGAAATCAAATCGCTACCAAACACATAGGCAACCTGCACAGTACCACTAGGCGCATATTCCGCTAACACCTGAGCATAATTGCGATTCTTATCCACCAAGAACCTCGTCTCCACACCATTCACCGTCTGTGATACGCGGATACCTGAATAGTCATAATCATAGACCGTACTCGTACCACCACCCTCAGTCGCCTTTAACCGATTCTCCTCATTCCAAGTATAGGTAGTCGTCACACCATCCAATGATGAAGGAATCTGTCATCACTTTTGAGATTATCGGTACAGTTTTATCGGTTTGATAATTAGGCTTTTGGCGATCGCTTTGTTTTTGATCACCTTCTGCGATACGCAGATACCAGAATAGTCATAATCATAGACCGTACTCGTACCGCCACCCTCAGTCGCTTTTAACCGATTCTCCGCATCCCAGTATAGGTAGTCGTCACACCATCCAATGATGAAGGAATCTGTCATCACTTTTGAGATTATCGGTACAGTTTTATGGGTTTGATAATTAGGCTTTTGGCGATCGCTTTGTTTTTGACGATTTTGGTGGTTGAGCTTTTTTGGCTGAAAGTTTTTGTAGCTTTTGGATTTGTTTGAGAGTTAGTCCTGTAAATTGGGCAATTAATTCTACAGAAATGTTGGAACTCATCATGTTTAGCGCTATCTGATTCGCTGTTTCAGCTATACCTTCAGCCTTGCCTTCTAGTAGAATTTCTTGATAAATAACTGATTCTTTCATGATTTCGCTCCTTAAAAGTCTTTGGATGATCTCTTTATTCAGGGCTATACCCGATATTATAGCTGTCGATGCGGCGACGTTGCTTTGTACTTGTTTATCGGTAATATTTTCGATTTGTTTGGCAAC
>NZ_LIRE01000072.1 GCF_001402795.1 Pseudanabaena sp. 'Roaring Creek' | reverse complement strand
GCGCCGCAACACTCTTCTGGGTTTTATGTCTTAACTTATTTGGCTATAGCTATATAGCAACGAAAAAGATAAATAGGGCATAAACCCAAAAAGACAAGTGGCGGCGCTTTGCACTTGTCTTTTTAATATAGAAGGGCGGCGCTTCGCGCCGCCTTTCTATTTACGCATAAAGACTTGGCGCTTGGTTATGCGGGGCTTTTTAATTCCAGTAAAGAACTCACTTTATTGACTAATTCGAGGGTCGAGAAGCCCTTAGTGAGGTAATCCGTTGCCCCAAGGCGGCTAGTTTCCCGCGACCATTCCTCAGCAAGGCGCGATGAAATAACGAGGATTGGCATATGCCATCCTGCCTGACGACAGCGATCGATGAGGGTAAATCCATCCATTCTGGGCATCTCGATATCGGTAATTAGCAAGGCAGGCTGATTGTGTCGTTGCAGCCATTCCCAAGCTTCCATACCATCATCACAGGTAGTAATTTCGTAGCCTTGAGGGGATAGGCTGCTCTCAATGCGTCGCCGCATTAGAGCCGCATCATCTACCACTAAAATTTGGCGATCGCCAGATAGTTCAAGGAAAGAGGCATTGGATGGAGAACTAGAAATAGTGAGTTTGTCCGTTCCTAACGAGAATAGAGCTTCTACAAAAGAGATAGAGTCTATGACGGGAATCAGTTTACCATCGGGCATTAAGCTCATTCCGATTAATCCGATCGGTACGACTAGAGGGGCGGGAATGGGATTTACTAGGAGATCGCTCTGTCCAATTAGGGTGTCCGCAATCAACCAAATACCATGCCCTTCATCCGTTTGTTTGGTGCGCACGGCGATCGCCGATGGCAGGAGCGAACGGGTTTCCACTTGACCTAGCCAATATTGATAGAGGTCGATGGCGGGGACTTTTGTATTCGTTTCTTGAACCTCGATGGTGTAGTCGGAGCGTTCAGTCTTTTGCCAGAGCAAACTCTCCACTAGCATGGTGGTATGAATTTCGGAAGTGGGAACGGCAAAGGTGCGATCGCCTGCCTGTAAAAGCATACAGCGCACGAATAGGTGGGGTACGGGAATCTGAATCGTAAAGGCAGTTCCTTTGCCAACTTGGGATATCAGGCTGAGTTTTCCATTCATGAGGGCAACTTGGCTGGCGACCACATCCATACCTACCCCACGTCCAGAAATATCGCTGACTACCTGCGTCGAAGTAAAACCCGATTGGCACAGTACACTTAACAAGCGATCGGCGGTACTAGTGTCGGTGAGAGGTAGCCCTTTAGATTTAGCAATTTGACTAATGCGATCGGGATCGATCCCCTTACCATCATCGCGAATCATGAGATCGAAAATGCTCCCGCGTCGCTTTAAAGATAGCTCGATTTTTCCCTGAATCGGCTTGCCTGCTTTTTCTCTCTCTTCGGCATTTTCGATTCCGTGATCGTAAGAATTCCGCAATAAATGGAGGAGTACGGGTTCTAAACTCCGTAGAGTACCTGCATCGAGTTCCAATTGTTCGCCAATAATAGTTAATTGGACTGATTTACCAACACGGGCGATCAGATCTCGCAAGATTCCCCTCGTCCGAAAAGCAAGGGTAGCAAAGGGAACAAGGCGGCTTTCTTCAATAGTCTGTTGTAGATTTCGCAAACTGCGATCTAGAGTTTGAATGCTATCCGCAGTGCGCCTTGCTGATTCGCCTGTCTCCGAGCCGAGTTCGATCAGCCGCAGACAAATTTCTAGTAAACGGTTGATAGCAGTATAGCCCTGTCGATAGCGCTCGACCTTCAGTCCATCTTGCTCTCCTGAGGCATCTAGTAAGGCATAATCATCCTGAACTTCGCGGAGTTGGGTAATATACTGCACGCTGTTTTGGGCAAGGGATACGAGCGGCAAGAGATTGGAATAGACGGATTGATAAAATCCTTGCGTAGCACGGGTTGCCATGAGCGTCTCAACTAGATATTGAGACGATCGCTCTAGGCGATCGAGGGGGACGGGAATTTGAATATCTGCCGCAGGCGCGATAGGAATATTCGCTAGGGATGGAACTTCTGCCGTCGTACTTGGCAAAGATTCAGGAGTTGGCGCTGCTTTTTCTGCTATTTGCTCATCAAGGAAAATGCCCCCTTGACGAGCGCTTTCTTTGAGCTTTTTCAAAAAAGGCATCCATTCCCGATGCCACAATTCGCAATCTAGGCGATCGCAAAGTTCTATCCCCTTTTGCAGAAAATCATGCCAAGAGGTCGCCAAATTGATTTCCGCACCAATTTCTTTTAGCTGGTTCATCGTCTGCTTGGCAGTCTCGCTAGCCTCAGCAGGCACTATCCCCTTGGGAGGCAATTCTTCGATCGCCATTTCCAGTTCGAGGATGACCAAATCAAAACCCTGATCGGCAAATTCTTGTTGAACTTGCCGCATTTCGTTCCACTCGGGCAGATACTCCGATTGAATGCGATCGCGTAGGGTTTGGATGTATTTTACCGCCGCATCAGTATCGCTGAGTTCCCCCATCTGCACTGAGCCGATCAGCAACTCGCCCGCTTCGATTAATGACTTGGATAATTCCCCATCAGCCAAGGGGGGCGCAACATCAAGATAACGCAGATCGGAAAGCAGGTCTTCTAGGATGGTTGAGACCTCTAGAACTGATTGAAATCCTACCGTTACCGAACCACCTTTAATCGTATGGACGCATCGATAGAGTTGTTGAATATCTTCACACCAATTGGTTGCACTGAGCTGACGTACGGTCTGCACGTATAGTTGCAAATATTTCTGAGTATCTAACTCAAATAGAGTACGCAGTTCTTCTTGCAGTTGTAAATCATCAAATTCTGGATTTGGCATTATTTCGCGATCGCTTTGTGATTATGACGATTGGTGATAGGAGATCAACTTACAACTTGAAACTTCTCGACTTCAATGGATTCCATTTCATCGATTTCTGCGAGATCCGCTGCCAACATTGGCGGTAAACGGAAAAACTGTACTCTTTCGAGTAATTGACGGGCAAGCATACCCATTTTCCCAGATTGATCGCGGGTAAACTGTGCCTGAGAAGCAGAACGTTCGGCGATCGCTTCAATGTCTTGGATCGAAGCTAAGCTGAATTTGACCGCTTCGGCGATCGATCTAGAGGAATCGGTCACAGCAACCCCTATTTCCGCTAACTCTTCAGTTACATTGGCGATATTGGTAAATGACTGTTCTGAACTATTGACGCTAGTCGTAAAATCCGATACGAGACTATTCACATCGCGTACGTCTTGATCGATCCCCGATACGACCACATCTACAAAGCCCGTGCGTTGCTGAAGTACGACTAGCCCTTGATTGGTTTGCGTTGCCAGTCCATTTACCTGAGTGGCGATCGCTTCAAATTCCTTGGCGACGGAAGCAAACTGTTCGGGATCGCGTTGTTCTAGCGCCCTAGCCGCTACCATCGAAGCATTGGTGGCTAGTACCTGAGTTAACGAGGCGAGCCGCTTTTGGTCTAACACAAATTGTTTTGCGAGAGCCACGAATTCGCCCAGATTTCTAATCCTCTGTACCATTTGTACCGTTGCCGCCTGTAGGGACTCGATCGAAGCGGTCAGATAAATAATTTGTTCCTCCCCCTGTCTTACCGCCGATCGCACCCTTTGCACAGCTCGGTTGGCGGCGATCGCCTGTTGAGCCGCTTCCTGCGCCAATTGGTTTACATCCTCAATGCCCAAACGGGCTTGTACGACTAAGGCTTCCTGCTGTTCTGCATTTTGCGATACGGCGATCGCTAATTGTTCAAGGCGATCGGTACGGATGGTTACCTGTTGGGTTGTTTGCAACACCGCCGCCAGTACCTCCGCTAGCTGTTCTGACAGGCGATTGAGGGTGTCCGCAATCAGTCCTGTCGCATGGGGGCTGACTTCAGCTTTAGCGGTTAAATCCCCCATTTCCAACTCGGATACCACATCTAGGAGATGGGAAATCTCATCTTGGAAAATATTATTCTGGACTTCAGCCTCAACCTGTGCCGAGGATTGCTCTTGCCGATTTTGAGCGAGGTTAAAAGTCATCAGGTTAAAAACTTCGGCGAGCTTACCAATTTCATCCTGCGCTCCGAGATCTACGGTTGCACCAAAATCCCCTGCGGCGTATTGTCTGGCGATCGCTTCTAGCCCCCGAATTCTTTTGCTCAGCGTACTGCCGATAAACAAACCAAACAACGCACTAATGACGATCGCAATCACCCCCAAGCCAAACACGAATAAAGTGGCATTGGACAATTGTTTTTGAGCATCTTGGTTCACAATCGGCGCGAGACTGCTATTTAAGTACAAAGAAGCGATCGCAAAGCCCGCTAGCGATAAAAAGCTGGTCGAACCAATGGCAAAGAGAATCTTGGCACTTATGGGTAAATTATTTAACCAATTGCTTTGATTGGAAATTTGTCTGATTGGGGCAGCAGTAGCAACGGCAGCCTTCCTCTTTCTTTTTGCATTAGCTTTTTTGCTTGAAAAGGGAGGTTTATTTGCCATAGATTTTCATCTTTAAGATTTAAGGATGCTAAAGATAAGATAGTTGGTAAATTGCGCGTTCGCAAACTAAAAACTATATTACCTATGATATTAACAACTGAATACTAACAACATACCTTGTTGTGCGATCTACCTTGAGTATGCTTCGCCACAATGTTCAAAATGGGTTTTATACCAATTCCCAAAATGGCGTTGCCACTTTGGGAATTCCAAAGCCTTACTGGGTCTGGCATTTAATTCACAAAATTGTTGTCACACTTTCGTGAATTGGTATAAAAGGGAAATAGTCTAGGACAAATAAAGGGGGTAGGATATGGCAAATTACGCGATTTTGCAACATTTCCTTGTAAATGTCAGGGAAATTCAGCCATTTCGCTTAGGGAGCATTAATAATTATTCCTTTTTCCCTTAATTTTACAAAAGCATTAGCATAACTACGGGCAGTAATATTGAATTGTTGTCTGATCGCTGGAAGCCCGATCGAGCGTAAATCTGACTCAGAGAAATGAGGAGTTGGTTCCCTATGAGCAGAAGGTATAGAGGTTAGTTCCTGAAGAGATTTCTGAAGAGATTCCTGAATATCTTGAAGATCTTTGGTCACAATGGGCGCAATAGAAACGGCTTGCATGGCTTGATCTTTGCCGAGCATTAAATCAAATTCTGCTAGTTCCTGACGATGGGCGATCGCTTGCTTCTCTTCTGGTGATAGATAAATCCGCTTTCCATCATTGCGAATATGCTCTTCGGCGATCGCATAACGATGGTGGAATTCTGCTAAATCCAGCGCTTTCTGATGTCTAGCGCTATATAAGGATGTCATTTGATGATAGTCATCAAAACCCATAACTCCTTTAACGGTACGTTTGTGATTGGGAAGGGAGATCGTAAATTTCACGCGATCGGGAACCTTGTGCTGTCGCTGCCGTGATTTTAGTTCGCCGCTCTTGGTGCTATAAAATTCCGCATAGACTTCCGTACGGTAGAGTATCTGCTCGATTCTAAAATCAACATTTAGACAATCTGGTCTGTTCGCGATCTTGATAATATAGGAGTTAAAGGTGATCGTATGGTTGGAATTATTGCCATTATCAAAGCTAAATCTATGCCAAGTATGAGCGGCTTTAGTTAATTTCTTTTGCTCATTGGTAACAGTTACTTTCGCTCTGCGAACACTCTGCGCAATCTTCAGTTTAATTCTCTCTTCCTGAGCTTCGATGGAGTCATCAATCTGACTTTGGATGGAGTAGATTGCCATACCGATGCCCATCACCGTGATTCCCCCACCGAGTATATTCGCTATTTCTGAAGGAATTAAAAATGCCGCGAATAGTCCCAACCCAATCGCGAGGCAAGAGCCTATTAAATAATTTCTCTTAGCGAGCGAAGGAACTGTTTTTGCGATCGCAAGGTCAAACTCAGGGGAATATTTGAGCGCAAGTTCAATTGTATTAATATCTACCATCTGGATTCATCTACCGCACCCAAACCAAATTTTACATGGTTTTAGACCAAAGCTCAAAATGGCGTAGCCATTTTGAGCTTTGGTCTAAAACCCTAAAGATGAGTGGCGGTGCTTTGCACCGCCACTCATCTTTAGGG
>NZ_LIRE01000071.1 GCF_001402795.1 Pseudanabaena sp. 'Roaring Creek' | reverse complement strand
TCGTCTACCAATTCTTTGCGTATATTCATCGGTTTTAGTGTTGATAATTGTGTGTCTAGATTATCTCTCTGTATATATCCCAGACTTTACACAGATTACTTTACACTCTCAACCCATGCCACTAGATTACAAACTTCGCTTGCGAGCATAACCCTTTAACCGTTCCGCCACCCTGCACTGAATACCCAACCCCACAAGCTCCTCAACACTCAACCTTGCCAAATCCTTCAAACTCTCAATTCCCGACTCCTCCAACTTCCGAATCGATCGCACCCCAATTTTTAGCTTCCCTTGCGGAGCAAGTCGGCGCATTTCGCATAACATTACCCCTAAAGGAGAACAATACTTCAGATGTTCCATCAACTCGTAAACCTGCATCTCCATCATCGCAAAACAACGTTTTACTAATTTGATGCGATCGCTATCCGCCCGACATTCCTCCCGCAAATGATAGTAAAACGTCCGCACATCCAACAACTTGGCGATCCCCGACAACAACCACAACAACTCATCCCGCCAACGTTCCTCAATTCCCTCCAAACCCTCCACTTTAAATCGTCGCTCGATATCCGTCATACGGCAACCCTGCGACCTTTCCCACAGCACGATCGCATGAAACATCGCTGAGTAACATAGCTTTACTGCCCACTCATCCCCCGACTTTCCCGACTTCGGCGGATATAGCCCCAGTGAGCCTAAAACCTCATTTGCTTTAGAAAATCCCACCTTGCCCTGCATCCACTTGCGAAACAACAATGGAACCAAATTTGGATTAGCCTCACACCAACTATCAACCGCTTCCACCAACTTCACACTATACCTACGCAAGAGTGGCGATCGCTCGGATAGCAAATACAGCAAAAGTAAAAAATCAAGCGATCGCCACTCTTGCAACAACTCGTCCGCAGGATCGACCGTCAGTAAGTCGCGAATTAATTGCCCAAAGGCAGAAGCCACAGGTAAAGGTAGCACTGCTAAGGTTGCCTTTTTACCTAACACAGTGAGGCGATAGGTCTTTAACTCTGGATCGCCATAGGCAAGGGTTTGCCCCTCTAACCAACGCAAGGCGATCGGTACTTGACTCACTAATTGTTGTCCGCCTAGCGATCGCCCAAAAAATGCTTGCAGTTGAGCCAGCGTTGCCCCCTCATCATCCCATCGAGACAACAAAGACGCTAAAAAAGCCGTTGCCGTGGGTGCGGTCTTTCCCCTCTCCCGATCAACATTTTTCTTGAAGCCAATTTTTCGATCTTGCTCAAATACCGATGCGATCGCAGGTAATTCTTCACTCTGCAAAGCTGTGGTGAGCGTCTCTGCTGTCCAACCCTCACCCTCACGCACCACAACGGCAGACACACCTTCACGATTACCTCGTCCTGCGCGACCCATCATCTGCAACAGATCGGCAATGCTCACAGCACCTTCCATCGGAAAAGTGCTGTCCCTAACTAACACATGGGTCGCAGGCAAATTAATCCCCATCGCCAAAGCTGTAGTCGTCACAATTACCTTCGCCTCACCCGTCACAAACTGTTGCCGAGACTTTTCTCTCTGGGTTTGACTCATCTTGGCATGGTAAGCGATCGCACCAATCTTCCGTTCCGTTTGTAAAAATGTCGCTAGCTTTTCTGCTGATTTGGTTTGATAGACAAAAACTAAAGCTTGTGACTCATGCGTTTGCAAATGCTTCTCCAGCCAATCTGCCACAATAATATTAGCATCCTCTTCCTTCTCCAATGCCAATACCCATTTGGCAAGAGGAGGTTGTCTTTTTGCTACCGACACCATATCGCAAGGGCTAAGCCAAGCTTGCAACTTCTCAGGATTGCCCAAGGTTGCCGATAGCAAAACCAATCTCGGTGGCATCGGTAAACATAATAGAGAAGTGATTAAGCACTCCAGAGTTGCTCCTCTGTGTTTGGAACCAATCAGATGCGCCTCATCAACACATACAGCCCCAATCGTTGACAGCCACTGACCATGAGCAGGATTTCGCAAAAGTGCTTCCAGCCGCTCAGGAGTCGCCACAATAATTTCACCACCTACAGGCGGATCGCTCGGAAACTCACTTTCAATGCGATAGTCTCCTGTCGAAATCCGCACTGCTATCTTTTTCCCGAAGACCTTACTTAATCGCTTAGCCGTGAGTTCTAATTCATCCACTTTCTCTCTAGCTAAAGCCCTTAGTGGCTCAATCAAAATCGCTCGACGATCGCTATGGATTGCCTCTAAGAGAACTAGCAAACCCACCAAACTTTTGCCGCTATTGGTCGGAGATGAAACAATCAGATTGCGGCGCGATTCTAAAACTCGCATCTCTCCCAAAGCCTGTATCTGCACCTGTCGGGGAGTTGTATTGGGAGCTAAGATAGCGATCGCCTTTTGCCAAACTGGATCGAGATTGAGGGATTGCCAATCAGCATTACTAGGACTCAAGGAATCACCTGATTTACCGCAAAAAATTTGTTGCATTTGTCGCACAATTAATTTTCTAATTTCCTTGAGAGTTGAGGATCACAACCCCTATCTCAAAGAACGAAACAAGCCTAATAACTGCTCAGATGCTGCTAAAGGTAAAGTAGCTCCCGTTGCCGTTGCTAAGTTATGAAGTGCTAAATGCAAGCGATCAGTAGGAGTCGGTTCAATCAAGGTCAAACTAGGATTGCTCCACAGCTTACCATCGGCAGCATACTTCACGTAGGAACTACTATCCACCGAATCCACACCAACTCGAAAAAGTTCCTTAACTAATTCAGGTTTACCTAATCCAAAAACATGTAGAGGCAAGTCTCCAATCTCTTCTCGAACCGCTTCTACGATCGCCAAAACTAAAGGTAAATCCTGCGATCGCGGCACTAGTCCACCGATGGCAATACCCTCAAATCCTTGACAGGTATACGCTTTAGCACAGGCTCTCGTCGACTTTATATCCCAACCCTGTACGCAAGCATAAAGCGGCAGATCGCGCCGACGACGGTTGTTAATTGCCCATAGTGCGTTGGCGATCGTTAGTTCCTGTCTTCGTTTTGCTTCCTTTTTGTCTAACTTAGGCGGAATCGGAAAATCGAGGGTAAAGGCAACATCTGCAACCTGCTCTTGAAACTCTAATACAGCTTTAGGGTGGATCACCTCTACTTCATCAGTTTCAGCGTTTTTGATCTCTAATATGCCTAAGCGATCGCGTTTGACGATCTTGGCATTCTCAAATAGAGCCGCAAATCCTCCCGAATCAACTAACATCGGCAAGTTAGGCAACTGAGCCGCAGTCATTTGTTTGGCATAGTAATGGCTGACCATCACTGCGGGAGCAAGTCTCGGCAAATAAGGACGGATTAAGTTATCGAGCGGATATTTCTGCCCAAAAGTTGTGACAGGGATATAGGCTGGAAATGAGATCACGCCTTTGCGGGTCTGTAATGTTCGTGTTGCGTTCATAGATTGCCTCCTAACCGAGGAATTGGTTTTCCATCAGCATCAAAGCAATCTCGGCAAGTTCCCAAAAATTCTGTAATGAAGCGTTGCCGCATATCAGAATCATCTTTAAATACAGTCATCCAAATTGACCAAAATCCATGACCTAGAGCAGTGCGGACAATTTGCCGACGCATATTTTCTGTGTCATTGGCTTGTAAATCTTTAAACGATTCTTGAGCAATTCCCCATATATCTAATCGTTCTCTCCAACGAGTATCAGCAGGTGTAAGTTTGGGATAACCTGGACGACGATTTAAGCCAATTAAATCTAAAGTTCTTAATGCAATAGCTTTCTGTGCATCGGTTAAATTTCCACTAATAAGTATTTCACTAGAATTACTGGGATAATCAAAAGCTAGAAATGTATTATCACAATCAACCCAGTAAAAATCATTGCGATTTGTCTCTGTCTTTCCCTTGATAGTGTTACAAGTCTTACATGACAAGAGAAAATTATCCCATGCAAACTCAAGATCGGGGTTTAAAGACTTAGGCAAAATATGTTCTACTTCAAGAAGTTGAGTAAGCCGCTTTTCGCAAAATGAACAATAACAACCAATACGTTCAACTAAATAGGGTTTAGCTTCTTTATAATGACGAAATATGATTTCTTCAGATGTGATGGGGTTAGTTGGTGTTTTACCACGATTCACTGGTCTCATCTTTATTCCTCATCAAGCATAGCTGCACGCTTCATTTGCAGAAAAGCATGATACGCAACGTTATCGCTGAATGGTTCTATTAATTCATCTAGTTGTACTTTCAAGCGTTCAGCTTCCTCAGATGTAGCTCCATTAACTTCTTGCAAAATCTGATAGTATTTTTGTGCAACTTCCATCATGTTTTGATAACGCTCACTTCGATAAGGATTAGGAACGTGCATGATATTTTCAGCAATATCTTCTATGCTTTTATTCTCATATTCTGCTTCGGGTATAGATTCAGGACTATTGAGATCAATTAGTTCGCCTTCTCTCAAAGATTGAATGATATGTTCAGAATGAGTAGTTGCAAAAAACTGAATTTTGGGAAATGTACGCTTTAAGTCGTCAACAACTCGACGTTGCCAATTAGGATGAAGATGTAAATCAATTTCATCAATGAGAACTACACCTTGAGTTTCTTTTGGAGCATCAGTTTCTAGATGAGGATTTAGCACTGCTGAACGATATGCAATATCAGCAACCATCCCAATCATGTTACGCACACCATCACTTAACATCCGAAATGGTAGAGTTTTGCCATTTTTGGATGTCGCGACTAGCTCATCTAGATGTACATCAAACCTTACATCTTCCCAATCATCCATACAAGTTTTAATTGCTTCTTTGACTGCGGATAGAACACCTATAGTCTTTTGTTTTTGTAAAGATGCAAATTCTTGCGTTTTAAACCATCTGATTAGCTTCTTTAGTTCATACGAGTTGCTAAGACAATTCTCATATCCGCGAAATCTAGAATTTGGAGATAATGTCTCAACAACTGTTTCTCTACGTTGAATCCAAAGGCGACCCGTACCATAGTAGGAAATCACAGGTAAGAGAACTCTGCGATTATCTTTTTCTTGCTTACGAATGGATGCTTGTTGTATATCTCTTATCTGACTCTTAATTTGTAAATCTCTCGCATATTTTGTTATTTCTTTAGCTCCTTCACGGGTTGTCTTCCCTCCATGAATTCTTAATTCTCTTGACCATGATAGTTCTTGGATATCCTCAAAATAGCCTTTGCAAGATACAACACATGGTAAAACGGCAGTTAATGTTGGTGTTTCATTTTCTGTATTTACAATATGTCGAACTTCATCTTTAAAAATATTGCGTGAGTTGATGCTGTCAATCCCCAAGAAAAAGCTTCCTACACCAATTGCTAAGGCATCAAGAATGGCAGATTTACCAGTACCGTTATCGCCAATGAAGACATTGAATTGATCGGAAAACTCAAAGGTTGTTTGATCAAAACACCGAAAATTCTTTAGTTCGAGTTGGCGGATTTTCATGTTAGTCCTCGCGCGATCGCCTTATTGCTTACATCAGATGGGTAGTCATACCACAACCCCTTGAGGTCAAGCCCCTCGGTTGATTGCTTAATACTTTTTAATGAGCTTAGCAAAAACTGGTCATGGCGAAAAATGCGGACTGCCAGAATATGCTTACAAACATTACCCTTAGCTGCATCAGGACAATCACAGTCATAAATATTCTGATGACAAGTGACCAGATGCGGATCTAGACCACCAACCACCCGATAAACATTACCTTCATTACCCGTAACCCGCAATTCTAAGGCTCGTCGTAAGCGGTAAGGATCGATCGCATCAGGGAAAGTATTAGAGACAATCGTATTAGTTGTACTTTCTTCTCGATAGCGAAAAGCCGAAAAGCGATCGCCTACCATTTCATTCGCCGCATCAATCCACTTCTGTAAGCGTTTCTGAGATATCCCCTCAGCGCTAACTTCCGAGGACTCTGTAAGTGCTAAATCCTCAAGGTCGTGAATACCCAATTCCTTGAGACGTTTAGCAAATTTTGCGCCAATACCTGAAACTGATGTCAGGGTTACAGTGCTTTCATCTAAGCCACCAGAGATCATGCGCTCTAATACTTTGACTTTTTCTGCCAAAGGGATTGCTTCAGGATCTTCAAAATCTGGAGATTGGATCGTCGTACAGATATTCGCCATCGCTAATAACAATCTCTGCATTGCGTCGCGAACACATTCCACCTCAAAGGCATAGCAACCTCTTGCTTCAGCGATCGCCACTCCATCACCTGATCTCGTCCAGTCCCTTGCAATTAAAGCCGTGTGAATTGCTGCTAAGAGTTGTTTGCCGTCAATTCCCAAAAGCGATCGCAGTTTTGAGCGTTCCCATCCCAGCAAAACCGATGGTTCTTTGGAGAGAGTTGCGCCTAGATCTTCAAGCTGCTCGTAATCGACAGGGATGAGAGGCTGATAGTCGGGACAACTTGCCACTAGCAAGATCAGATCGAAAAAGTTTAACTGCAAAGGCGATCGCAAGACTCGCACCCATAGCAAGACGGTCTGGGGCGATAGGAGATGGCGCATCGCTACATAGCCTAGTTTGGTGGATTTGAGATAGATGCGTTCATCGGATTTCCATTCCTCCAGCATTCTGGCTTTTAGCATATCTCTCACGACTTTCTCGACCGAGGGCAAAGTCCCTTGTTTTGCCGCAAGCGATCGCCCAAATACGCCTTGCAGTTGTGTCACCGTGCGACATAAGCCGCTGGCAACTTCTGTAATTACCTGTTCTGCGAGAGCATTCACATTTGCTAAGCCAGACTTAATCGGCTCAAATTTGCCTTGGGGATACTGATCGGCATGACTATCCCAAGAGGGACTTAACAATACGACTTCACCTTCGAGATCGAGTCCCAATCGTCCTGCTCGTCCTGCTCTCTGCCACACACTATTCACCTGTAGCGGCACAAAGTCGATTCCGTCAAACCCTTGCAGGTCATAGAGAATTACCTGTCTGGCAGGTAGGTTAAGTCCCATTTCTAAGGTTGCCGTTGCTACCAGAACTTCTAATTTGCCATTACGAAAATTTTGCTCGATCGCTTTGCGGTCTTGCTTTTCTAGTCCTGCGTGGTGATGGGCAACTTGCCAATCGCGTTCTTGCAATAGTTTGGATAGGAACTCGGCGCGACGACGACTTTGGACAAAAACTAGACTTTTGCCACCCACTGCCAAATTGCGCTCAAGTTCGCGGATTAGTAGCTCTGGTTTGTCTTGGGCGCGTTTGTAATGAGCGATTTTCCAAGTCAGAGGAATGGGGCGATCGCTAGCGTAAAACTCGACCCCATTTAACCAGTCGGCAAGCTCTCGGCGATTGCCCAAGGTTGCCGACAATCCCACAATCCTGACAAAGGGATTTAAACGCAAAAATCGCATTAAGGCAGCTTCTAGCTTTGCTCCACGATGGCGATCGCCTAGTAAGTGAAACTCATCCACCACCACCAGATCGACATCAGGAATCCAATTCCAATGCGATCGCCAGTTGCGGGTACAAGCATCAAACTTTTCAGGAGTCATTACCATCAGTTGCGCTTTTTCGTAAGGCACGGGATAGTTACTGTTTTCATAGTCTCCCGTAAATACCCCAACAAGATGAGGCGCAAAGGTGGTTTGCCATTTTGTCGTTAGTTCTGATGCCAAAGCTTTGAGCGGAGCAAGGTAGATTGCTCTTTTGCCTCTAGCGATCGTGTGGGCGATCGCTTGTTCTGCTAACCATGTTTTGCCGCTACCTGTGGGCATTTGCAAAATACAACTAAATCCCGATGTCAAAATGCCGCTATCGAGGATTTGCTGCTGTACAGTGATTGTACTATTTGATTGCTGCCTTTCTAGGGTGACGGGCATGGTTATTTAGCTGACTGACTTTAAGTTAATCTATAAACTTTTAGTGTTTATAACATTTAAAAGCTAAAAAACTTTACTAACTTTTAAAGTAGCAAGCGTAGCAAGCTAAGTTTTATGCAAGATTTGTCTCAAAATCTATGTTTTTTACTGTGGGATCTTCAAGTTCCGCAGTAAAACTGGGTTGCGGTGCTGTCTGGATGGGCAGGATGCAGTGAGGCAAGAGCGCAGCAGTTATTGCGGGGTACAAGGCTGTCTGCTTCTGAATTGCAAGCGATCGCACTGGCAACTAATCGAAGCGATCAAGAGTTAATTTTTAGCGATCTGCTCGCGGAAAGTGGCAAAGATATCTGGCAACAAAATGTGTTGTTTTTAATCAAAAATCACCTCAAGCATGGTCAACAGCAAGAACTGGCAGCTTTACTCAAAATTACTTCTGGGGCAATCTCAGATTGGAAAAAGGGAGCTATCCCAGAACGTAAGCATAAGAAGGCTTTACATAAATTTTTTAGCGTGCCTATGTCAAAGAATCTCGAAGAGTGTCCTCTATTTCTATCTCTCAGTCCTATTGATTTGAATTCACAAAAAGCTTGGTTGTGCGATCGCATTAAAAATATTAGCGATCGCGAGTTAGATCGGCTTTTCCCTGCTCTCGCAAAGTTATTGGCGGAGGAGTAAACTATCAGCAAACAAAACAGGTAATAATACCCTTAGCCAAAACTAACCCAGTATGAAATTACCTAATCACTGCTTTTGTGAGGCGATAGAACAATGAATACTAAAAAGTTATTCGATCCTGTGGCTATTCTTAAACCTATCCCTGCGGAAAAGCTTACACTGCTTGAATCGGATTATCAATCAGCTTCTTATTTGCCCAGTGGTTTAGTGGGAACAATTGTGGAAATACGCCCAAAAGATAATGAAAATTACTACTTAGTTGAGTTTGCGGATTCCTATGGATGTGAATATGCGATGGCATACTTAAAAGCGAATGAGTTTATTGTGCTTCAGTATGAGCTTGTTGCTGCCTAAAACTAAGATTATTGGCAGACGAGTAAACTAAAGATCGGACAGAAGAGGTTAACTCTATGGTACAAGCAGTCAAAGTTTTTCTCGCCCCAGAGGAGATCGAGCCTCTAAATCTTACTGATATTGAAACGGAGAATGATACGCATGTGGATAATTTTTTCACAGATGAATTGCGGCGATTACTGGTAGAAGTGCTTTATGGAGCTTGGGCAAAAAAGATTTCCCCTCGCAAATTTCTCGCTGGTGCAGATATCGGTGTGTTTTATGCTGAGGGTCAGCCGCCTTTAGTTCCTGATGTGTTCTTGAGTTTGGATGTCGAGATCGAACGGGATTTTTATGACAAGCGTAATCGTTCGTATTTTATTTGGGTAGTGGGCAAGCCTCCTGATGTGGCGATTGAGATCGTCTCCAATCGTAAGGGGAATGAGCTGACGAGTAAGCGATCGCTTTATGCTGAGATTGGCATTGATTACTATGTTGCTTTCGATCCGACGCAACAACTCAGTACAGAACTTTTGCAAGTATTTGAGTTGCGTGGTGGTGTTTATGCTTTGTTAGAACCAATTGAGATTTCAGAGCAGTTATCAATTGTGTGGTTAGAGCAGATTGGGCTGGGTTTACGCCTATGGGAAGGGATGTATGAGAGCAAGCAGGATCGGTGGTTGCGGTGGTGCGATCGCCAAGGGAAGGTTCTGCCGACTGGTACAGAAAAAGCCGATCGCCTTGCTGCTAAGTTACGCTCAATGGGTATCGATCCCGATCTGGATTAAGTTTTATATGTGGATAATTTCTAAGGAATTTCGATTTGAGGCGGCGCATAGGCTCCCGCATCACGATGGTAAGTGTCAAAGGTTGCATGGTCATTCTTTTGTGGGGAAAGTCTCGATCAAAAGCGATTCCCTCAAATCTGAGGGTTCGCAGGTGGGTATGGTTCTAGATTATGGAATTATCAAAAAGTATTTAGAACCAATGTGTGATCGCTATCTCGATCACCATTACCTCAATGAATCGACTGGGCTAGAAAATCCAACTAGTGAGGAGTTGGCTAGATGGATTTTCAATTACCTGAAACAAGATGGGCTAGAGGGTTTGTATTCTGTGGAGATTCAGGAAACCTGCACGTCAAGTTGCATATATTTTGGTGAAGCTGAAGCTTAGTTAGTTTCTATAAGCTATTCACCAATTTGTCGATATCGTCAGGATAAACGATGATGTCCCATCCAGAATTAGCAAGAGTTTGGAGATGATTGTCTTTCCAGTCACCATCAACAATTAGGGCAAGACGATCTACTCCTTGGCGACGCGAGAAGGTTTTGGTTGTGGGATGGTATTGATATTTTATGCTTCTTGCTCTCGCTGAGAGTTCTTTGGTTTTGTCGTTGGGATGACTAGCATAGCTACTTTTCCAGTGAATGAGTGTCGTACCAACTTTTACAAATGGAGTGGTTGCACTTTTTTTGCCCACATTGGCATATTCATTCACCCAACCCTCATAGGGAATCTTCTTAGCGTAGGGTTTACTCTGTTTGTCTAGTTCAGTCTCTAGTAACCACAGTAATGGTTCAAAGTTGCGATAGGGAATCAGTCGATCTTCTAGATTCTCTTTGATAACCCAATCTTCAACTTTTAGTTTTAGAGCAGGAATATCTGCATAAGCAATGTTTTGCTTAAAACGTTTAGCTAAGCCTTGTGCAAGCATTTTCAAGTGTTCAGTTTCTAACATTTCTTGACGTTGGGAAAATTTGGGAATAATGAAACGAGCAAGAGGCGCACCTTCTCCTGTTTCAACTAATCCTGTATCTTCTGCTAACTGCGCTAGTCCATATCCCTGAAGCTTTCCAGATTTTGCTTTGAGTAGCGAAACCATAATTTCAAAGATCCAGACTTTCTCATCATTCACCGCACCCGACAACCCAGCAGGATCGTTAAAACATTGAATGAGTAAACGTTCTAATTCTTTCGGATCAGTAACTTTATTGTAATGTTGATAAACAAAGTCTACGTGTGTATCAACTCGATCCAAATCTCGCAATGGACTAATCCAAGTATTCATCGAGTCTGGAGCTTTTTGTAAAACTGCCTCACAAGCTTCTGCCCCAAGTAAATCGATCGCACCTTTCATCTCATCATCTGTGAGCTTTCCTCCGCCTAATGTCTTTTTGAAAAATCCCAAATCAAATACATACTCTGGCAAGTGTTGGCTAGGAATCCCTGTCGTTTTTGTGTAACCCGCATAGACCATCTGCCGCAAAATTGGCTCTAACACCAACAACTTCCCTAATCCTCGCCGCAAGGTTGTAGTCTTTGCTGTAGGAGGATGGTGCGGCTTCACATAGTCCTCTCGCATCAAAATCCAAAGCGGTTCTAATTCTCGATTCTTTTGACCCAAGGCAGTTGCTAAATCTTGCGCTAAACTCTCTACAGATTCTGCAAGTTGAGGATTAGAATTCATTCCATGAGATAGAAGCAATTGTTTTTCTTCTCTCGTTTTACCAGCAATTCCTAGATGCACTTGTACCCAATCAGTTAGAACTCTTGCATAAAACCTTTCTTCAATATGTAAGTTGGCATCACAGATCATTTCTGTAACTTCGTCTAAACCTTTTTTAACAACTGATTTAAAGTACACACTAATGACACTTGGGATACCTTGAATTTGAGATTTAACTTCGTAAAGTTCTCCCATATTTCGCCAAAACTTTTTATCAGTCTCTTTGGCTGAACCACTTGCAGTAATTAGCACTACATGACTAAGACAAGTATTATCAACACCAATCGTAAAATCAGGAATAATACTCATCCCTTCAGGCTTCTGATTCCATCGCACCTCCCCCGCAATCCCTGCGATCACGACAGCCTTTCGCAAAGCCACCTCAGCGATCGTTTCAAACAAAATTCCTCTCGTTTCATTTGCCATATTAAGAATCCTTACCTTGCAAAGAAGCCAACAACTCCTGAAAACGCTTATAGAAAGCAAAAGTATTATGAAACCCTCGGCGACGGTTGCGATCGTTACCCCTAAAGATAATCACCTCCACACCCACCTCCTTACAGATTACACAATCACAATGCTGCCAAGGCTTATCCGTTAACAAATCCGCATACATCTCCCTATGCTTATCCAAACGTTTTGCCTGTAAAGCAGGATCAACCAAACCATCCCTCGGCAACTCCAAAAGCGCATCATACTCCAACAACACATTGAGCGTCTCCTCCAATCCCCTTAAACCCTTATCAAACTCCCTCAACAATTGCAAAGAATTTTGCTCCAACTTTTGCAACGTCTCACTATCCGAGACTCCCGCCTCAATCACACGCTTAATCCTGACCCCATGCCGACTCACAGGCGGAATCCGCACCGCACTATACATCTTAGTTCCCAACGTATGATAATTCGCACCCGAACCTAACCAAGCCCGACGCAACGGACTCGCCGAATCAAAACTCGTCACCCCTAAATGACGCAATACAGGAATCGCACTAATTCTCGCCACACCAAACAAATGTATCCGCACATGGGACTGTAAATGTGGATGAATTGCTTTTAAAATCTCAATAATTTCTTTACTCGTGGCGCGAGCCAAACCACCCAAAGCAATATAGTCATAACCCATATCGATCAACTGCTTCACAGCCTCCGCATAGGTCTCAGAACTCCAACCCTGCGCCGCCCCAATCGGCGTAAAAGTATATCCCCCTAACCGATGCTGCTCAATAAACTCCTGAGCATTCTTGAGCGTCAGTTCATAGCGCATCTCGCGCACCCCCACCTCCGCAAAAGGTCCCACAATCAAATGGTCAATACTCACACCATAGTTAAAACCTAGCTTCTCGTAATAGTCCAAAATCTCAATCGTATTATAGGGTGGCACATCTTCCTTGATATAGCCAAAAGCCCCACAGTCCCCCATCACCTCCCCTTGAAAGCGAATAAACTCATGAATGCCAATCTCCTCAATTTTTTGCCGCTTCTTCTTACTAGCCTCCACAACCACCTTTGACACCAAGATCGCATCATAGTTAGGTGTTGGATAAATTTCGTGGGCATATACCTCATCCTCATGGGGATCGCGATCGGGCGTAAGCGTATCCGTCAAAAAATTATAAGTCGGATCAACATGATCATCCCACTCAGGAATAAAATACTTCATTCCCAAATGCAAATTCGGTGCAGGGGGCAAATCAGGAATTGGCAAAAACTCCGAACTCTCCTCCTCCTCTTCAGCACCTTCCGCGATCGCCGACTTACCCTTTTTCTTAGACGACTTTACAGCCACACTAGGCACACCAAGCGTCAACTCCAACTGGTCAATATTTTCCTGCTTAGGTTCCAGCAAAAGTGCAAACTCTTCAGGCTTTACATAAAGCTTGCTTAGCAATTCTGGTTGCTGCACAACCACTTCAGCAAACTTTTTAAACAAAAATCCCTTTAAACCAACTAATCCATAGCTATACTTCTTTGCATCAGCATTAGATAGCCCCAATATATAGGTTTTCGCATCCAATCCCTTAATCCATTTCCTACTACTTTGCGAGGCAAGAAAAATAAATGTTTGGTCAGATCTAGTAATAACAGGGAGATTTAGCGATCGCAGATAGTTTTCGCCCAACAATAAAAATACCAGATCGTAATCTCGAACCGCTTTTTCAAAGTCTTCACGAATTCCCAACAGCTTTGACCAAGTATCAACCTCATGTCCCTTCATATTGTTAAAAGTCACTTCATAGGGTGCGATCGCCCGATCCTCAGCAATCAATCCATAACCAGCAGAAAGAATATTCACATCTATAGACTTTTCCCCCAGAGACTTACGAAATAAACCTATCCCCTCCATCAACCGCAAATGCTGCATCCCCGTATACATTTCAGATGCAGAACATATATATTGAGCCAGCTTCTTCTCCTCAATAGCAAGTTGAGTCCTATTCTCAAAGTCCTTAACCCCTAGTTGCTCATCAGGCTTAAAAACCTTTTCTCCCGTACAGGAAGTAATCACTAAGATGCGAGGTTGATTATTTTTTTTCATACTCATTGGTCAATAGTTGTCCAGATGCTTGTATTTAGTTGTTGTAGATTTTGGCATAGCCTCTTAGCTTACACTGCCCTTTAATCATTTCAACAACTTTTTGAATAGGACTACGCGAATCATTTAGCCACTTACGGATCTCTAAGTGTTAGCTATACAAAATCTCAAACTTGACGATGCTTTGTGCGATCGCTTAGTCAAAAACCAGTTCGCTCATGTAGGGAATTAGGTGAAGTTTGATTTTACTTAAGGGCATCTCTAAAAACAGGTATAGGCAGGGCAAGGGATTTGAGGAATTGGAATAGACATATAGTACAATGATCAAGAGATAGAAGAGGTTAAAAAGCAATGCAGGATAGGCAGACAAATATTTTTGATTTTGAAAAATATGAAGTAAAACACAGCAGCTTTAAAAATTCACTATTAGAATTAAACAAAATTATAGACTGGTCATCATTTCTGCCAATTCTGAATGAAGCATTGAGGAAAGAGAAGAAAAGTACAGGAGGTAGAAAACCATTTGACCGTATCCTGATGTTGAAGATAATCATCCTGCAAACGCAATACAACTTGTCAGATGACCAGACCGAATATCAAATCTATGACCGAAGAAGCTTCCAAGAATTTCTAGGATTGAGAATTGGGGACGACATCCCCGATGCGAAAACAATCTGGCTATTTAAAAACGAACTAGCGAATAAGAAAGCTGTAGAAAAGTTGTTTACTCACTTTGGGGAACAACTGAACCAAAACGGATATAGAGCACAGAAAGGACAGATTATTGATGCCAGTATCATACCCGTACCAAAACAAAGAAATAGCCGAGAAGAAAACGCGCTGATTAAAGAAGGCGTAATACCCGAAGCTTGGAAAGAGCAACCTAATAAACTGGAGCAGAAAGATACCGAGGCAAGATGGACAAAGAAAAATGACATCAGCTACTATGG
>NZ_LIRE01000070.1 GCF_001402795.1 Pseudanabaena sp. 'Roaring Creek' | reverse complement strand
TGTCTCGACCGTCGTATTCCTGATAAACAGCTTTTGATTCAGGAAGTCTCGGCTTGGGAAAATCGCAGGAATTCTCTCTCTTGTAAAGTCAATTGGCAATTTACTACTGCTGATGCTCGCATTAAATTGCTTCGCCTCTACCCGTCAATAATTACTTGACTGCCTACTAGTACAAAAGATCAAGAATATATCGATCCATTGGGCATTGTTGCACCCTGAAAGTTAACATTTGTCAGCTTGACCATAATTTTTTCGCCAAAGCCTACCTTCGCACCACTTAAATTTGCCCCGCTTAGGTTGGAGCCACTCAAGTCAGCACCAATTAAATTTGCCCCACGAAGATCGGCATTTTGTAAATTAGCTTGAAATAGATTTGCCCGAAATAAATTTGCCCCCTGAAGATTTGCGCCCTGAAGATTAACCCGATGTAAAAATGCATCCGCTAAATCGGCGTTACTTAAATTGGCATAACTAAGATTGCGACCTTCGAGATACTTTTCCCGAAGATTTGCTCCCCTAAAATCGGCTCCAGTTAGATCGGAGTTAGGAGGACGCTCTGAAGATTGCGCTGGCTGCGACGAAGCGCTCTTTGAGCTCGACCGATCATAGGACTGATAGCTAGATTGGGAAGATTGATAGGTCTGATAGGACTGAGCTTGGGATTGATGCGGGCGATAACGCTCGGAAGCTCGCTCCGTTTGTTGTTTGGCTTGATAAGTATTTTGATGATAAGTACTTTGATAAGCATTCTGATATTTACTTTGGTACTTAGCCTGCTGCTTAGTTTGTTGCTTAGTTTGCTGCTGGTATGAGCGATCGCTTTGGGTAGAACTTTGATTTGAGTTTTGATTTGAGTTTTGATTTGTCTGGCTTGTCTGTTTAGACTGTGTGGAAGCCTTCATTTCGGCAGCTTTGCGTAAACTATCCCTTGCATGGTTGATTTCTTTCAGCTTTTCTTGGGCTTGCAATTGCTGCTGTACATTTTCCCTAGGAATGCGATCGGGGTGCCACTGTAAAGCTAGGGCTTTGTAAGCCTTATTGATATCTTCTAAAGTCGCGTCAGATGTCAAACCTAGAAGTTTGTAGCATTGCTCAATTTGCATAGGTGTCGATTCCTCAGCGCTCAAGATTTTTTAGTTTACGCTGACAATCGATCCCCAGTGTATCAAAACAACCAAGTCTAGGTCGATCGCGTAAATTTAATTACTACCAATTCACGAAAGTGTGACAACACTTTCGTGAATTAAAAAACAAGCCTAATACCAATTTAATAAATGTCTACGCCATTTATTAAATTGGTATGTAAGGTAAATAGCAAGCTGAGCGTTAATGTAGATAATCCCAAATCGCTTGCGTGATAGTTGTTTCACCATGCATCTCTAGCTGCTGGGCTGCGGCTGGATCCTGAAATGAGCCTGACAGAAATGACCAATCGCCCTCATAAAATTCTTGGGGCGAGATAATGAGATGCTGGGCGTAATTTTTGACACCTGAGATCAAATTTTCTGCTTCTAAAAATCCTTCACGGGTGAGACAGACTACTGGAATGCCTACCCTAAGAGCTTCGGCTAATGTACCATAGCCAGGTTTTGTGACTAAGCGATCGCATATTACCATTAGATCCACTGGGCGGAGGCGATCGCCGTTAGCTTTGGTCAGATTCGGCAAGTCGGGGGCATTACGATCGAAGGTAATAAATTGCCAATCTGGAAAGTTGGCTAAATTTTGATAGGGAATTGATTGCAAACTCAATCCGCCAAAAGTAAGGAGCGTTGTCGGGCGATCGCTGTCTAGATTAAACTTTTCCCGTAAGTATTCAGGGGCATACTTGGGCTTTGCGCCCGTTAAGCCAACGTCTTGCCGATGGGGGAAGCAATGCATCGGTTCGGCAAAGGGTAAGCGAAAAAGGCGATCGCAATGGCTGTAAGATTCCGCCAACCAATCCGCTAAGGCAATAAATTTCCCTCCCCAATCGCGGTAAATAAAATCCCAACCAAAATTTCCTGCCATCCAGCAGGGAATCTTTGCCACCTTGGCAATTTCGCCAATCATGGGAGGAATATCCCCAAATATTAGATCGACTTGATTTGCTTGTAAAAACTTCACCTCTGCGGCAATTAAATCTGCCTGTTGATCGCGAATTTGTTGCCATGCGGCGAAGGTTGCCTCACGATCAACCTGTAAACTATCGATCTGGATTACGCCAACATCAAATACGCGCGGATGGTAAATAAAATTGCCTTCGAGATATTCCTCCAATAACCAACGCGGTGCTGTCGTGGCAATAATTAATTTTGTATCGGGCGATCGATGTTGTAATTCGGCAAGGACTGAAGCAGTGCGTGTCACATGACCAAAACCGTGATTGGTAATTGAAATATACAAAGTAGGCATAGGCTTATTCGCATCTTGGCGATTAATCTAGAAATTTATTCTGGAATTTATTTGGGAAATTTATTTGGGAAATTTATTTGGCGACTCATTGCTAGTCTGCTGCAACACAGGCAAGGGCGTACTAAGGGCAACTTGCTCCTTTGTTGGCAGCATCTTTTCGTTCGGAAAGCCTAACGAATCATCGTGATCCTCAATATTAGCCTGTCCTGCGTCTCGCACGCTAACTAGATAAATGCTACTTAAGGTCAAAATTACGCCGATCCATTGGGCTAAGGTTAAGTTCTCGCCCAAAAAGAGACTGCTAAATAGGAGTGCAAACACTGGAGTCGAAAAGGTCAAGGCACTCAGGGCTGTCAAACTACCCGATGAGGCAAAAAAGAAAAACAAACCATAGGCGATCGCGCTACCCATAATCGCCATATAGGTCATCCCCAGCCAACCCCAAGCATTCAGCTCTTGCCACTGCTGCTGTTCGATCTGGCAGGAAAACAATAATAAAGGCAATCCCCCAATAATCATGTGCCATCCCGTAGCCATCACTGGGTCGGCATAGCGCACCACGGGACGGATTAAAATCGTCCCGATCGCCATCGATAGAGAAGCGCCCAGCATAAACCATTCGCCAAGGGTAAATATTCCTGCGTCTAGAACAGTTTGCAGATCGCCTGCGAGGAGAGCCGCCATCAGTTCCGCAGGCAAGCCGATTAGTCCAATTCCCACAACTCCAACCAACAGCCCAAGAGTAGCACCAATGCCAATTCTTTCTTTGTATAGCACTGCTGCCAACAAGGCAACGGCAAGGGGTTGAGAGTCAATTAACAAAGAACCCAGCCCAGCATTTGTTCGTACTAAGCCCTGTGCTAAAAATCCCTGAAACATCGACCCATCAATTAAGGCAAACAAACTAATCCATAGCCATGCTTGCCAACCTTTGGGCTGTTGTCTCCCAAAATATGCTGCTCCCACTACCAACAATATTCCTGCGGGTATCAAACGCACCGCCGCCATAAACATCGGACTTGTTTGAGGTAACAATGCTTTCATCACCACCATCGCCGTCCCCCATAGAAAAAATGGCGCAAGTATTAAGGGTGACTGACGAGTTAGTCCAGAATTACTAGCTGGCGTTGATGATTGCATATTTTATGATTTAAATAAGAATTGCGAAGAGAATTGCAAATTTTGATTGCAAATTTTGATTGCAAATTTTGATTGCAAATTTTGATTGCAAGAATGCTAAGAAGTATTAACAATAATATAGCGATCGTTACTCTTGTTCAGTGATACCCCGAAATAATGGCGTGCAGTAGCCACCTATAGCAGTCCTATAGCAATCCAAATATTGAGTGACGGTGCTTCGCACCGTCACTCAATATTTGAAATGTAGTTTTATCTGGAAAAATTTTGCTCAGCATCCCAAAAACTTGAACTTTTGTGAAGTGCTTGCCCTGTATGCATTACACTATTCCCAAAAAAGAACTGATGCTCAAAAGCCTCTCTGGAAGCGCATTATAAGGATTACATCAAGAATTTGAATAATAAGTATTTAAAAAAAACTGCTCAAATCTATATAAATTAACCATTGTGTATATACACAAGTGGCAAGTTGCTATTAGAATGATCAAACAGAAGTCATAGTCAGTGCGGCTTTTGCAAAATGCGATCGCATAAACAATACTCTGACATTTAACTCATACTCATACTCATCCATATATTTAAGGGGAAACCTATGAACAAAGGTGAACTAGTTGATGCTATTGCCAAGAAAGCAGCCGAAAAGGGCTTGTCAGTTAACAAAAAGACTGCTGACGAAGTCCTCTCTGCAACCCTTGAAGTAATCATCGACACTGTAGCTGGTGGCGATAAAGTAACTTTGGTTGGCTTTGGTTCCTTTGAAGCGCGCGATCGCAAAGCCAGAGAAGGACGCAATCCTAAGACTGGTGAAAAGATGGAAATTCCAGCTACTAAGGTTCCTGCCTTCTCTGCTGGTAAGTCTTTCAAAGAACAAGTTAGCCCTCCCTCTGACTAATTCTCTTGAAAAAAGAGGAAGCGCTTAGCGCTTCCTCTTTTTTTGTCTTTTTTTGTTTTAGGGAATTTGATTTGCCTCAAAATCTTGGAGGAGCGAACATAGTTATATAGCTGTCGCCAAGTTTACTAGGACATAAACCCAAAGAACTAATTGACGGCGCTTCGCGCCGTCAATTAGTTCTTTGGGTTTGATTTGTCCTAATTCAAGTGACTGTAGCTATAA
>NZ_LIRE01000069.1 GCF_001402795.1 Pseudanabaena sp. 'Roaring Creek' | reverse complement strand
CTTGGCTGTTTAGGCATTATTTCAACTGAATAAACCAATTCTGGACGAATTTATAAGCTTTGTAGCATCTTCCTAATGTTGAATCTTAGATGTTTTCATGTAATGCTAAGTTCATGGAATCCATGCTGGCAGAGAGTTCTGGATATCCTTTCCTTTTTAGGACTACCAATCAATCGACTGCAATTGTAGGCTTTCGCCCATACTCAAGGATTGCACTAACCAACCTTCAGGATCGCGGCGATAGAGTTCTACTTTGATCTCAGATTGAGAAACTAAGACGTACTCTTGCAAAGTTTCCAATTTCTGATAGTTAAAAAACTTCTCGCGCCGATCTAGCATGGCTGTAGAAGGTGATAGAACTTCGATTAGGAGACAAGGTTTTTGTTTGACATAGGGATCGCTATCTGTGCGATCGCATACCACCATCACGTCAGGATAATAAGTCGCATTATCTGCCGCAGCGATCGTTAATTTCATGTCTGAAGAAAAGACACGACAAGGTTTACCGCGTAAATGATTCCAAATTCTGGAAAATAATCCACCAACAAGCAAATTATGATCTTCACTCGCGCCAGCCATTGCGTAGGCTTGTCCATTAATAAACTCATGCTTTTTAGGACTGGCTTGTTCATAAGCGAGATATTTTGAGTAGGTTAGTTCTGGTTGTCTAGCAAGCATTTGCAATATCTTCCTGTTTTAAATTTAACTGGTTTACTGGTTTTCACCTGTTACTACCTGTACCAAAATTCGCATCAAAGCATCAAAATTTTTGAGAAAACCATAAATTTCTAAACCTTGTTCAATGTGTTTGGATTCGTGGTTGAGTCTGGCAAATTCCCAAGTTCTGCCATCTGTGACGGCTCCGATGAGGTTCGTTTGCGGTGGATATTTTAACCTGCGATCGAGCGCTATGAGTGAGGCAATTAGTTCTGTCATGCCAAAATCAGTGTCCGCTTCTTTAGCAAAGATAATCACGATACATTGATGAGATTTGATGAAATAGTCTAAAACTACTTGTAACTGTTCTGTGACTTGGATTGGACACTCAATTCTCACGTTGGCTTTGGTGTAGTGAATCAAATCTCTTATGATGGGAGAAACTAAGATTTCTCGTTTTGCGCGATCGCTGGTAAGGCTGACATGGGGTAAGACTTCTTCGATGCGTTCTTGGGTTTGGGGGCTGCGATCTAGCTCACCTGTATATTGTGGAAGTTTTAACCATTTACGCTCAAAGCTATAGCCTAAATCTTTTGCAAGGTCTTGGGCTTCAATATCGCATAGTTCTTGAACAGTCATAGTTGTTTATCCTCCTTATCTAGCGCTTTTGTGTAAGAGATGATCACTTTCTTGTCTTCATGTTGACAAAGTAGCTTTTCTTCAAAGCCTTTAGCTCTCAGCTTGATAAATACACCTGGTAAATTTACAAAGCCTAGCTCTGGATCATAGTTGTATTCTTCCTTTCCGTCATACATACCTGCTCCATCATTGTTGGGAGACATTTCGATAACGATATCTTTAGAATAAGCAGAACCAAATCTAAGATCTCTTGTACTCCATTTAGTTGTTTCAACATCATAGTAGCGCTCATAAACATGAGTATTTGCAAATTGATTATCGTCACGTTGAGTCAAGCGATCAAGTGGAACGGTAACTTTAGGTGGGGATTTATCTCCATTTTTATAAATCAATGTTGCAGATGGTGTCCAACTTCTAGTTATGACAAGTCCTTTTTCATGGATTGGGTGGCAGGTTAGATCTGCACCATATACATATTCATGAAGCATTGAAAATAGCTCAACAACTCGGTAATCATCGATATGTTCTGAGCGGGAGATGCAGCTAGAAATTTGGTGAGAGTCAAAGTTAGTCAAGTTAACTAGCATCTCTGCATAATTTGTCCAGCCGTCATCATCGAGACTATTTGCAAAATCTTGAATTTTGTCACCGACTAAGATAACTTTTGCATCTTTTATATTGCCTTTACGATTACAGCGTCCCGCTCTCTGAATCAAGTTTTCAGGGGGGCAAATCTCAGAGATTAGAACTTCAGAATTTAGATCGCAGCCAACCTCGATCGCACTGGTAGTAACTAAAATATAAGGCTGTCCAAGATCATCTCTTTGCTTTATTTGCTTGTATAGTTCTGGTCTGAGTTGATCGGCAATACGCCCATGATAGAGAAACAAGAATCTGTCATCTGTTGAGACAACATTGAGGCTGTTTTTTAAGTTCTTGTATATTTCAACTGCATCTTTAACAGTTTCAACAACTGCAAGAATGCGGCGATTAGGTTTTGCATTCCACTCATTGAGAATGATTTGAGTGAAATTGTTTTGAAAATCCTCAAGATTTTCTTTGTCACGCGATACGTTACTAAGCCATTCAAAATCACGCTCTCTGTGATATTTATTTAGCTCAGGATGATTAATGTAGTCAAAAGTTTCTAAATAATCTAGTTGCTTTGACAATTCTTCAGGCATGGTTGCAGTCATCAAAACAAGCGATCGTCCTGCTTCATAGAGTGACTTTACCAAGCTAGAGAAGTTGGTAAATGCGACTTCATCATAACTATGGGACTCATCAAAGCAAATTAGAGTTTTATCTTGATGGATTCTCAAAGGAAAGACAAAAGATTTTTGTTTGTCGCCAAAAGCAAAATAGCGATACAAGAATTTGTCTAAAGTCGTGAGAATTACATCGCCTTTGTAAAGGTGTCTTCTGGGGTTTATATTTCGCTTTATTTCTTCACCATTTTGATAAATATAGCGATACATTTGTGAACCTGTATCGACTACCAGCGAAAACTCTCTACCTTTATTGATGGCTAGTGTCGAAAAAGTTTTGAGATATTTTTCAATGCGCTCTTTTTGGTCTTCTAGAAGACTGCGAGTTGGCAAAGGTAAAAATAAACGATAGCCAGAAGCCAGAGCAGGAAATAAGACTGTTTCAGTTTTACCCGATCCAGTTGGTGCTTTCAGAAGAATAGCAGGATGTTTATCGCCATAAATAGCATTAAACATTTGCTCCTGCATGAGGTTAGGTGAAAATCCAGCTACTTGATCATAAAAGGATTTTGCAGTCCAAGAATTTCGATTTGATGTTTTTGTAGATGGATAAGGCTTGAGAGTTATGTTTCGTTTGAGAATTTTTGCGGATTCGCCTTCTTCAGAATGCCACCATGCTTTGACACAACGATCTAACGTTTCCCCTAACTTATTTTCTTTTTGTTTGTCAATACATTCTTGCAACAGCTTTTTATTTTCTTCAGAAGGTTGCATCGACCAGTATTGAAAAGTTAGCTCAATACCATCTTGTTCCCATTCTGTAGCGAAAGCCCAAGAATCAATGTAATAGACATCTTGCTCAGTATCACTTTTAGCGATCGTGTAATCCATGAATGTACGAGACTCACCTTGATGTGCATCATCAAGCACACGACAGGCTAACTCAGCCTCAATCTGATCGCACATCTCCAAGATGTAAAGCTCGATCGCATAGGCTAATGGCTCTCTGGCTAGAATCTCCGCATATTGAGGATCTTTTTTGAGCGTATAAGCATCTCGACAAATATCATGAACCGAAAAGTCATGATGTCCGATCGCTAAGGTCTTTGCCCATAAATCTTTGCTATCAGCTAAAAAGCGATGACCTCGGAAAGAATAAATATACTCTTTAAATTTTTCTGTATTGGATTGGATTGCAAATCTTTGGGGTTTGCCTAAATCGTGAATCTCCGCAGAGATTTTAACTCGTTTGATCGCATTTTCTCGATCATATTCAAATATATCTGATTCCCAATTCCATAAGCGCACAAGTTTAACCACATTGCCCACATGGTTGCCTAGCGGTTGCAATCTAACCTCCGTTGGTATGGCGCGTTTAGGAGAATCTGGGAAAAATACTCTACCAAAATTGTAAGAATGTTGGCGTTTAGTTTCAGACATGGGTTTCCTCTCTTAAAAGATTGACAAGAGATGCAGGAATATAAATTTCGCCATTGGTGTAGTAATCAACTCTTGGTGGCGGATCGATTGGTCTAGGGAAATAGGCACAGACAAAGGGGGTAAAGCCTTTAACTGGTGTTGGCTCACTGTCTAGAAAACCATCGCCAAATGGTAAAGAGCGATCGCCGTTTTCCCACTCATAGCGATAAAGATTATAGATATCGCATCCACCGATAAATTGATTGCTATTTAGCAGAGCTTCCATCGGTAAAAGCGTGGAAGGATGAGCCGCAGTCGTTACTAATTCTAGTTCTATGGGATGATCGGAAATGTCAGTAATGTAGGCATATCCTTCCTTTCCAATTTTGCAACCGTAGCCAACAAGATCTTGAAAGTGTTCTAATCCTTCCAAAGATTCGGCAGCAACATAACCCACAAGTTCATCAACGATCAGGTATTCCCAAGTATGCAGTTGAAAATCTTCACCTTTGCCATCGACATAGAGTTTAGAGAAGTCATCATGGTTAAAGCTTCTCATGCCTTTACGATAGGTGCGATGAATACCACTCCATGCGTCTAGTTTGGGATAAGCTCCTAAACTTAGATATTTAGAGGGCAAAGCATAAATGGGTGGGTTTTCGTTGTTTACCCTTGTTTCTGGGAGTTCCTGCCCTGCGCTCAACATTGCTAATCTGCGTAAGTATCCCGACAAAGTGGTTGGCGGTACAAACGGATAAGTAGCAATATTGAGAATTGAACCTGGTAGGATGCGAAATGTCATCGCCGCCGTTGGTTTAATCGTAAATTCTAGGCAGTACATAGTTAAGATGCCTGTAAAACTCGATTTACAAAGTCGCCAGCATATTCTTGTAGTTTTTCCAAAGCTGAGTCACCAATCCAGCGATCAAATAGTGGCTCAGAAATGTGATCAGTATTTGCTGTTGGAGTATGTGCCAAGCGCTGAAAATTAGCGATCGCATCTGCTGCATTGGTAACAGATGGCGAAATGATCGGGCGTTTACCTCTAGGAACAAGATAGCGATCGAACACTAGCAAAGGCTTTTTATCAGTATCTTCAGCAAGAGAAACACCTTTAGGATTTCCTGAACCAATCCGTGCTAGTGAATCTAGAAAAGCATAGGCGACAGCCGCAAATTCTTTTTCAGTAATGCTTAGAGCGTGATTGTAAACAGGATAAAGTAACCCTGGTTGATTGTACTGACGTTTAAATGGAATTGGCGTTTCTTCCTTCTGATTAACCAATCTAGCAGGGTGCATTGCTCTCTGCTTGTCTACAGGGTAAAGCTCTTGTACAGCCACGCCGCCGCTATGAGTTACACGCCCAATTAGTGTTTTCTTGCCTGCAATCAAACCGCCAAAGGTTGAGCAGATAGGACATTCAGGTTGAGCGCAAGTTTCAGGAATACCACATTTAAGCTTGTCACCCAACAAAGTACCACTCTTGACGGGCGACCAAATCAGGCTTCGGCGTTCAACACCTCTACGCTTAGTTGGAGAAATGTAGCATTTTTCAATAGATTTTCCATCGATTGTACTCAGTTTGACAACTTCTACAAGATTGATATTGACTTGTACTTCATGTCCCAGATAAAGCTCTTGTGAGCCTTCTAAAATAGCGTAAATATCAAAGTGCATCCGAGGGTTTTGAGCATCAGTAGTAGGTAATCCAGTAGACATTATTTATCTCCTTTAGTTTTAAGTTTGCGAACGAGTTCAGGGAATCTTGTGTAGAGGGACAATTCAAGGTTATAAGTCAAATTTTTCCAATCTTTATCCTGCTCATAGTCTTTTTTAGATGAGAAGTACTGATACACTTTCAACAAGTCGTCAGCATAAAGATCCAACCAGACTTTTCCAGATTCGTCTTTCTTTTCCCGATCCGTGATCTCCAAAAGATTTAGCAAATCCTTAGTTTGTCCATAAATAAAATAATTATCGGGATTCTTCCACAGCCTTGCCTCAACTCTTGTTTTATTCCCATCTCCGAGCGTTGCGTAGTAACCAAAAGCTACAGCATCATCAACTTTTTCAATCAATTTCTTAACTTCTCGCTCAGCATCCTCATCAGTTTTCATCAGTTTTTTAGCCGTATTTTCCAATGACTGAGCAAAGGCATAGGTTAAGCCAGTTAGAGCAGCCACATCTCGATATAGCCTAGCCCGTTTGGGTAATTCATGTTCTGATTCCATAGAAACTCCTATAGCTTGTAAATCTTTTTGAATCTGCAACCAATAAGCTTCACGAACTTTTTCAAGTTCTAGTTGACCATAGGGAGCAGAAATTTTAGTTAGCGTATACTCTGCAAGAGTTGGTAAGTCTTGATCGATGTAGCGAACTGCATCGCCTAAAGTCATATTGATATCCTTACCAGAAATAATAATCGGTTGGCTGTAGCCTTCCATTACTCCTTTTATAAAGATCAAATGCCGACTTTTTAAATTAATAGCTTGGCTACTTTGGACAATTAGCGAAAAGTCAAAGTCCGTCAAAACCTCGACTGGGAAAATCGAAGCGACTTTCGCCATTGCATACTTTACCTGTCCTAGTTTTTGCGCGGCTATATCTCCTCCACCTGTACGATCAGATGCTAAGACCAGATAACGCCCCCCGCTAAGGTGCATTTCCTTATTAGTAAGCATCCGCACATAGTCTTTAATAGAGACAGAATCTTTATCACCCTTAACTGATGTCAGTTTCAGAATGATGCTTTCATCAGTCACTTTTAGTGGAGATGCAAAAGCAAGCGCAGAACAGGAAGTACAAATATGTGGTCTTCCTTCTCCTGATGATGACTGGCGACGTTGTGAAGGTCGCTCAAACATAAATCGCAGAACTTGCCATTTTGCAGTTTTTGCATCGATCGCTACACCGCAGGAATAACAAAACTCTTTGCTATCATCACCAGCCGATCGCCATTCAGGAAGAATTATTTCTTCGCTAAGTAATTGCTCTGGCAAAGGATCGAAGGTGTCTGTTTCTAAAAGGCGATACATTTCAGAAATACACTGTGTAAAAATATCGCCACGAGTCGCATTAATCTGATCGGTTGCCACTTTCGAGAAATTTTTAGCGATTGCCTCAATTTTTGCAAACTTTTCTGAGTCTTGCTTTCGATCCAATTGTAAAAATACAAATGGATCGCCTCTAGACTCAGCTAGCAAAGAGATTTTCTGCTGCACTGACTCCTGAGAAAAGACAACTTTACTTCTGAGATTGTCCTGCTGTTTTTGTAACTTATTTTTTTGAGCTTTAGTTAGCCCCGTTTTCTCTAGCTCCTTTGTGATTACGCCTAACTCTTGCCATGCAGAAGCTTGTTCTTTCAGAGATTTATCAAACCCTTTTTGAAAATACTCTTGATATTTCTTCTTTTCTTTTGCTTGCATTTCCTCCTTGTCTTGTAGTTCTTTGGTTTTAGATTTGCGCTCTTTATCAGCAAGTTCAGGATTTTTTAGCTCATCAGTTAGAGCATCAATTTGTTCCTGTCGTTTTGTTTGACGACCTTTAACATCTCTAGCTACAGCAAAATACCAAGCCGCTAACACATTAGCCTGATCTCTCGTCAAAATTGGCACATCAAGAGTGCTAAATCCTCGCCCAGAGAGCGTAATCGCATTGAGCATGACAATAAATGTCTGGACTAAACCAGTTAACTGATTTTTGCCAAAAGTTGAGAAAGCAATCTCTTCAAGAAATTTTTGCCACAGTGTTTTAAAGTTTGGAATCTCCTTATTTGGGATAAATACCCGCACATGGTGATCGCTTTCTTCTAAAACCACAATCTGATGAACTTTCTGCAAATATTCCAGAAATCGATCTATGGCGCTTTCTATAGCCAATCTAGCTTGTAGCTCACCAGGGATAGGCGATTTATACAAAATCTGAATTTTGCCAAGCTCTTGATCTTGATAAAAAACTTGATCTTGTTTGTAATCAATTTCTATTGTTGATTTAGCCGCAAATAGTTTACTGAGTTTCAGTTTACGAACTAACCGTGAACACCCAAAAGGCTGAGCAATAGATATAACGTTAGATTGTCTTGTAAGCCAGTTGATTAAATGATGCTCTTGTTCTACAAGATTACCAGTAGCTAAAACACTGAGTAAAATCTTAGTCTGCTGTAGTGCAGCGTTCATCTGTATATCCTCAGAATGTAATTTTGGAGAGCTTGAGGAATATCGCTATTCCCCAAGCTAGGAAAATTATTCACGCCTTGCCAGATAATCGGCTAGAGGAATAATTTCACCATCTTCGTCCTCAAACCACTCAGACTCAATTTCATCAAGTTCATTGACAATTCCACTGTTAGTAGCCCTCCAATGAATATCTCGAATGTCTTGAAATCCACCATATTTGATTGGAAAGCTTGAGTATCTGTGGTTCACGGTATTTACCTCCTAAGATTTACGAGCATTAAAAATCAGGAGATCCGTGATAACCTATAAAGCGCAACCAACATAGGCAAATTAGAGGATCTCTCTGGTTTGCCTTAATCTAGCACAAAAAATTAAAAGTTAAATCTCAAGTCTAAATATAGCTAACTGCAACTTTTTGTTTTGTGAATTGTTATCAGTGATATGCTAAGAACCATAAGCTCTTACAGAGATTGAAACAAAACATCAAGCGTAAAAATAGCTAACCTTTCAACATCCAACCCCTACTAGGGATTATTAGGCGACTTTGCATAACTTCTATAGTTGTCTTATCCGCCTGACATTTTTTTAATACTGTCCGTTGTTGCAAATCCGCTAAAGATAGTAGTTCCGTCTTCATAACTTCACGTCCTCGTAAATATCTGAAAGAGCGATCGCCAAATCAATCGACTGCAAATGCAAACTGTCACCGATATCCAAAACATGACACCAGCCGAACACTAAGACTGAGAAGCCTCAGCCTGATTTAAGCTATCCGCCAAAGCCATAACCCTCATAGCAAATTGCTGATACAACTCTGGCGAACCCTTCAGAAACAGCACAATCGTATAGCGCAAACTATAAATAGCCATATATCTTTGCTTATTCAAAATTGACAAGACTATAGCTGCAATCCCAGCTAATAGAAGGAAAAAAGCAAACATTGGCGAACTCCCATTCGACAATGTGCTAATCCATCCAATCAGACCAATTACAGCCAAACCAATCCCGATCGCCAGCAACAGATAGATCGGCGCAGTATGAATCTCAACACTATCGATATTCTGAATTCTTGTCCGCGAATCCTTCTTTTCTAATCCACTCTTAACCGTAGCATTCAAATTATTTCCATCAATTTTGACCGAGATAACTCCATTACTAGGAATAATCACCCCATTCCAAACCTGAGCGCAAGAACCAGTGATTTCTACCGATTTCAATCTACTTGTCATGTTGTTTATGATTATTTGTGACCAAATACTTTAACGATCAATTTGTAGACACTCTGACTATGCTAAATTTATTTAAGGATAGCCATAAGTTTATTAGATATACTTTATTAGTTAAATTTTGTCCGTAAATATCTATAGGCAGATAATTGCACGAAAAAAGCCTTTATGCAAGGGTTTTTAAAATAAAGTATACGGACATTTTGCTTTGAAAGGTACGCCTAACACTTATAATCTAGATGAAATATAACTAAAATTCGGGTAAACTGCTCCTTAATCAAAGGAACGGATATACTCTTACCTTGCTTTGCGCTCAAATCCAAACCAAGGAACTTTTTGAAAGTGTTGCTTCGCAACACTTTCAAAAAGTTCCTTGTGGTTCTTTTGATCGAAAATTGCTGTAAAATCCATCGCCACAGCCATTAATCGATCGCTAGAAAATCGATAAGTAGCTAAGAGTAAACTTAAAACCTAGACGAGCATACCGCCCGCTTAGCGGGCGGTATGCTCTCTGGTTTTGGTTCTTAATGATGCCAAACTACTTATCAGTCTTCAGCGATCGCCTATGATTAGTGAAGCCAAAACAGCCATTGCATCAGCTAATAGCTAGAAGTCCCAAGCTAATATGACCCGAAAAGGTGAATCGATCACACTATCTATCAAAGAACGAGATAAAGCTAATTTAGAGGCGATCGCGATCGAACTTGGTATGACATGGGGCGATCGCCCAAATATCTCCAAGCTCGTTGAAGCGATCGCCCGCAAGCAAATCCAAATCTCGAAAAATAACGACTGGGCAAGCGATCGGATCGAAACTCTCTCTCGTACCCTCAAGTTATTAATCGATTATGGCGAACTTGACCATGCTAAAGTCATTGCGAATCTCTTACTCGAACGTAGCGAACTTAGCTCCCCATTGCGACGAGACGTAGAGAAGTTTCTCGACAAACCTCCCGAAATTTGGCGACATACCATCGATCGCTATATCAAACAGCAGCAACCCTTTCGCCTTCAATATCTCGATGCTGCCGATTACCCCCATCAGTTTTCGATTTATTACGCCCAAGTGACCCCCCACGATAAGCGACTCTATTTAGATTGCTGGTGCGAAGAATCCGCCAGTAGCGACGATGTTGTTAATCTCAAACATAATCGCTGTCTGAGACTTGATCGCATTCCTGCCGAAGCCGCCATTACATCCATTCAAGGCAAATGGCGATCGCAACTTGCTTATATTCATGTCACCTTTAACCTATCGGGCAATCTTGCCTTTGCATACCAACCACGCGAAGAAGATATCGCGCATACATGGCTTGACACCAGTCCCCCCACAAGACAAATCATCCGTAAAATTAGTAGTACATTTTGGTTCTATCGCGAAATTATGCCCTATGCCGAAGACTGCGAAATTATCGAACCAGAAGATGTGCGGGAAAAGTTCAAAGAAAAAGTGCGATCGCTATATCTCAAATATCAGGGCTCATCCCTGTAGGAATTGTTTTGATATGTGAATACAGTTGCCCCGCTCAATACCCCAAAAACCACGATCGCTTCTACACCAAAAATCAACCAGCGATCGCACTTAATGCTTTTACTTTAGCGATCGCATTTCCAAGATCTGGAAGTTTTTGTCCATGTTTCTCTGCTGTCTCTAACCACAAAGTTCTCACTGTAATTAACTCTTGCAAGGTTTCTTCTAATGTCTCGCCTTGAGCTAAGCATCCCTTTAATGCAGGAACTTCGGCGACAAAACCACCTTCTTCGCATGGATAAATCACTATTGGATATATCATGATTGTTCTCCTTCAATAAGTTCTACGACTCTTTTAACATATACAGACTTGACGCGGTTGTTATGGACTGGGATTACTAAAACTATTTCGTTGCTCTTGAAAATATGGTGACTGCCTGTAATTCTATCTAAATCAAAAGCTTCTAGCTCTAAAAGTTTACGAATATCGCCAAACGTCGCATTGTTAGGGCTATTTTTTAGAGTTCAAGTAATTTATCTTTCTTACTCATAATTTGATTTTACAACATTCAAACAGCGATCTCCCCCTCAACAACATCCAAAAAATCCCGATCGCCTCTTCAAAAAAATCAAATAGCGATCGCCCCCTCAAAACCCCAAATCACGATCGCCTCTCCAAAAAAAATCAAACAGCGATCGCCCCCTCTTAAAACCCCAAATCACGATCACCTCTCCCAAAAACAAACAGCGATCGCCTCTCTCAGCACCCAAAATCACGATCGCCTCAACAAAAAATAAAACAGCGATCGCCCCATCAACACCTCAACATCACGATCGCCTCTCCCCCAAAAACAAATAGCGATCGCCCCCTCAATACTTCAAAATCACGATCGCATCTCCACAAAAAACAAACAGAGATCACCCCTACAAAATATATTTGACTCTATGGAACACAAATTTTTGCGATAAAATTTGGTATAACTAATTTACTTAGACGGAATATCTCGTCTTTCTTAAATGAATATAGATTGCTATGTTGGTAAATTTACAGGATTATTAACAAAATTAACTCTTGTAATGATGTGTAAATAGGTCTTAAATTCAAATCTCATATAAAGACGAAAATTATGGCAGACACAGACAAGAATGTTAATCAGACAGCAACATCAGGACGTGATACGAAACAAGTTGCTGGAAATAATAAAGAAACCCAAAAGATTTTTATCGGAGTTTTCTTTTTGTTTATCATAGCCCTTGGTGGATTGTCTTGGACATTTGCAATTGGACTAAACCGAGGTGGTCAATCATCTCAAGTAGAACAAAAAACTGAAAAAAAATAATCTGGATGGCTAATTGACATGGATCAAAATGGTATATCTGGTAGAGATGTTACGCAAATTGGTCGAGATTTCACGCAGAAAATTTTCGAGTTTAATCTTTCCAATCGCAGCACCCCACAAATAAATATTCACAGTCAAGGTAACTCGGAAATAGCATCTTATTTATCGTTGTGGGAAAAATTAGATGGAGAACAAAGGGTAAAAATAGTAGTTCAGTATATAAAGAATTCGCCAGATTTGGATTATTCAAGTAATAATGATTCAGATTCCACGGTTTTTAATGGCATATTTGTAATGGCATTGGTTTTGCTTTTCTTGATAATGCAGAATCCAAGTAGTCGAGATTTTATACAAAAGACTCAGTATGTAGCATATAGCTCATTTTATTCTACTATTTGTGAATGGGATAATACATCGCCACGCCCGTATTTGTGTACAGTACCCAAAATCGTCAGTAAATTACCCGAATATGAAGTATTGACCAAAGTACAGTTTGAAACGAATAAAAAAACTTGGTATGGATTTATCATATTTTGGTTTGGATTACCCGCAATCATTGCTTACCCAATATCACAAGTTATTGAATATGTTGTGAGAAAGCCTTTAAAACATAAAGAACAACAAGAAAAGTACGCTAAAAAACAAACAGCTAAAATGCTCTATAGTCTTTTGAATGCTCATGAACAGTCTCTAGTTAAAGATGAATTACCTTTCTTCCTTCGCTTTGAACTTGATCGTCAAATTAATTGATAATTTCAATGTGACTAGTCGCACCGAAAACTCGCGGAAACAATTGGAGAGCAGGAATTACCTAAGCGATTGTATCAATCTTAGGAATCCGAACCCGATCGCTAATTTCTGGATAAAACCGATACGAATCGGGTTAACTAAGCCGTGTATCATTTAATCTGTAATAGATCCGCAAGAAATCCGCCCCATCGATATGAGCAATCAAACCTCAAAAATCACCTATACCTTTACCGATGAAGCTCCAGCCCTAGCCACTTACTCCCTATTGCCCATCGTCCAAGCATTTACGAGAGCTGCTGACATTGAGGTTGAACTTAAAGATATTTCTCTAGCTGGGCGGATTATTGCGAATTTTCCTGAATACTTAACCGAATCGCAGCGTCAACCCGATGCCCTCGCGGAACTGGGAGACTTGGCAAAAACTCCTGAAGCCTATATCGTCAAGCTCCCGAATATTAGTGCCTCCCTACCCCAGTTAACGGCGGCGATCGCTGAGTTACAAGCCAAGGGTTACAACATCCCCAACTATCCTGCCAATCCCCAAACTGACGAAGAGAAAGCGATCAAAGCGAAATATTCTAAGGTGTTGGGCAGTGCGGTTAATCCTGTATTGCGTGAAGGTAATAGCGATCGCCGTGTCGCTGCCGCCGTTAAAGAATTTGCTCAGAAGCATCCCCATTCCGTTGGCGCATGGTCAAAGGATTCTAAATCCCATGTGGCGCATATGACGGAGGGTGATTTCTACGGTAGCGAGAAATCGGTGGTAATTCCCAAGGCAGGTGTAGTCAAGATTGAATTAACCACAGCCGAGGGTTCCACTCAAGTTCTCAAGGAAAAAACGACCGTATTGGAAGGCGAAGTAATTGATGCTTCGGTGATGAGTGTCAAGGCTTTGCGGGAGTTTTACGATCGGGAAATTGCCAAGGCAAAGGAGGAAGATATTTTGCTATCTCTCCATGTCAAGGCAACAATGATGAAGATCTCTGACCCAATTCTCTTTGGTCATGCGGTGACGGTCTATTATCAAGATGTATTTGAGAAGTATGCTGATACTTTTAAGCATTTGGGAATCAACCCTAATAATGGTTTGGGAGATGTTTACGCCAAGATTGAATCTTTACCTACTGAACAGAAAGAGGCGATCGCCGCAGATTTGGAAACGGTTTATGAAAAGCAGCCACATCTAGCGATGGTCAACTCCGATAAGGGAATTACCAATCTCCACGTTCCTAGCGATGTGATTATTGATGCATCCATGGCGGCTACCATTCGTACCTCTGGCAAGATGTGGGGCGCAGATGGCAAGGCTTACGACACTAAGGCAATGATTCCCGATCGCTCCTATGCCACCATTTATCAAGCCTGTATCGAATTCTGTCAGGAAAACGGAGCCTTTGATGTCACGACGATGGGCAATGTTGCTAATGTGGGCTTGATGGCGCAGAAGGCTGAGGAATATGGTTCCCACGATAAGACTTTTGAGATTCCTGCGGATGGAATAGTGCGGGTTCTTGATGAAACTGGAACTATTCTTATTGAACATTCTGTCGCTAAGGGTGACATCTGGCGGATGTGCCAAACCAAGGACTTACCGATTGAGGACTGGGTTAAACTTGCTGTCAATCGGGCGAGAGCGACGGGAAATCCGACGATTTTTTGGCTAGATGAACATCGCCCCCATGATGCAAATCTGATTACTAAGGTCAAGACCTATTTGCAAGCCCATGACACTACAGGGTTAGATATTCAGATTATGTCTCCTGTAGCAGCGATGAAATTTACCTGCGAACAAATAAAAGTGGGTAAAAATGTGATTTCTGTAACGGGTAACGTTCTGCGGGACTATCTCACGGATTTATTCCCGATCCTCGAACTTGGTACGAGTGCAAAAATGCTCTCGATCGTGCCATTGCTAGCGGGTGGTGGACTGTTTGAAACGGGTGCAGGCGGCTCAGCTCCTAAACACGTTCAGCAGTTTCTTGAGGAAGGGCATTTGCGTTGGGACTCGCTCGGCGAATTTTTAGCGATCGCCGTTACCCTCGAAGACCTCGGACGCAAGACCAACAATGAGAATGCAAAGATCTTGGCGATCGCTTTAGATCGAGCCAATAGTCTCTATCTCAATAACGATAAATCCCCCTCCCGCAAGATCGGCGGCATCGATAATCGCGGCAGTCATTTCTATATCGCGCTTTATTGGGCGCAAGCTCTAGCGGAACAGAATCAAAATTTGGAATTGAAGTCAAAATTTACGCAGTTGGCGCAAATCTTGAAAGAGAAAGAAAGCCAAATTATTCTAGAATTAGGCTCCGTTCAAGGTAAATCCGTAGATATTGGCGGCTATTATTTCGCTGATCCCGATAAAGCTAGACAAGCGATGCGTCCTAGTCCGACTCTAAATGAAGCAATTAGTTCGCTCCATTAATACTAAATGGATTGATGATGGGTGGCGCTAAGCCCCGCCCATCATTACTATTTGTGCAACAATGACTGTCTGTTGGGAAGAGATTAGGAGTTAAACAGTAATTTACTTTCTTTATCCCAATTGCGGTACATCCAAATTACGGTATACCAATTCATATAAATGCGGAAGATTTCCATCGCTACTTTCGCTTTTCCGCGATCGCACAGCCAAGTTAATAAAGGTTTTAAAGTGCGATCGTTGAGGATGCCGCCAAGGGTAAGAATCCCCCAGATTACCAAATGCAGCCAAGTTTTTTGAATCATCAACTTAACTTCCCAAGTGGGATGTTTGTGGTAAAAAATAATGCTCATTCTGCCGCGTTGTTCTTCCATTTCGAGCAAGCGGGGAATTTTATCCATCGAAAACTGAGCGTGGTAATGAAAAGCGATCGCCCCAGCACAGGTCGAGCGTTTTAAACCCAGTTTTTTAACGCGCATTCCTAGCTCGAAATCTTCCCAACCATATTGAAAAAATCCCGTATCAAACTTCCCCGCCTCAATCAACCATTTACGAGCGATCGCTAAATTGCAAGTATCAAATATGGCTGCCGTAAACATAGGCAAAGCAGGCACAATCTCCGAATCAGGAGCTTCAAGATTGCAAGTATCGATGATACGCCCGTAGCTATAAACTTTTTCCCCTTGGGCGAGGGTTGCGGTGTGGGCTTGAAGATATTCAGGATTGACCGTGATATCACTATCAACAAAGGCAATATATTTACCAAGAGCTGAGTCAATACCATAGTTGCGAGCCGTAGCGGCGGCAGCATGGTCTTGGGTTAACAGCCGCAGATGGGGATAGCGATCGCGATTACTGGTCAAAAATTCCACCGTGCCATCGGAGGAGCCATCGTCAATGACGATGATTTCGTAGGGTTCAGTTATGGTCTGCCTCTCTAACGCTGCCAAGCATTTTTGCAAGATGGGCAAACGGTTATAGGTGGGTACTACGATCGACCACAACATTTCTGACACAGAGTTTCTCCTACGCAAACATCATCAAATTATAATCTCCCAATGGGTAAGCTTCATGCCCCCATTGGGGGGTGATTACAGTTTGATGATTAAAAAAGATGAGTAAATGAGAATGAATTACTCAACTACTTTTTCTTTAAATTGTTTGCCAGCAGAGAAGGCAGGAACGCGAGTTGCCGCGATTACCATTTTTTCGCCAGTGCGAGGGTTGCGACCTTCGCGTTCTTGACGTTCCCGTGGCTCGAAGGAACCGAATCCCACTAGAGTTACACGATCTCCGTCAGCCACGGCATCAACAATTGATTCGAGGGCAGCAGTAACGATCACTTCGATATTTTTCTTGGATACGGATACCTTTTCGGCGATCGCATCTACTAGTTCACCTTTATTCACAGATGTAGCTCCTATGTCGCTTGAGATTAAGACGTAATTTTTTTATAAGATTAGAGCGGTGCAAAGCGTCGCTTCAATCAACAAGTCGGAATCAATACTACAGCACCTATGGCAGTCGTCAAGCGCTTTTGACAAAACTTTCGCAAAATTTTTTATATTCCATCAAAGCAGCTAAGCATAAGTAAGCTTAAAAACTAGAAGTGCGTAATTCTCGTTATGCAGATGGTAGGGGCATTGATTAGCGCACAGCTTGACGCATATAATCCCCCCAAACCGTTGCTGCAACTGCACTTGAGCCATTCGTGACTCCCTCGTCATTACCGAGCCAGACCGCTGCTAAGAGATTGCGTCGCGGTACTGCACCGATAAACCAGAGATCGCGCCCCTCGTCGGTAGTTCCTGTTTTGCCAACCACTGTACCTTGGGGAATGGCTGCCGATCGCCCCGTACCGTACTGCACGACTCCGCGCATCATATCGACCATGGTACTTGCCACCCCAGCATCGATCGCTTGTCTTGGTTTTAAAAATGTACTGGCATCGAAAATAACGCGGCAGGTTTGGCGATCCTTCGGGTTTTGGCAGTCAGCGCTATCGAGGATGCGTTTAATGGCATGGGGTTTGTTGTATTTGCCCTCATTGACTATGGTGGCATAGGCTCCCGCCATCTCCAAGATTTTCACCTCGTTCCCGCCTAAAACCATATTACTCGTGGCATCCAGCTTGGCGGTAATTCCTAAAGTTCTTGCCATTTTGATGACGTTATCGAACCCCGTTGCGTCGGCAATTCTGACGGCTACCACGTTTTCCGAGAGAGCGAAGCCTCGGTACATATCGATCGCCCCACTACCGCCATTATGACAGCCCGTTACGCCTGCGAGGGCATTGCATGAATAGGTACTACTGGGAGAAATGCCGCGATCCACGGCGGCGGCATAGGTAAATAACTTAAAAGTGGAGCCTGGTTGCCGTAATGCTTGAGCCGCACGATTAAACTGGCTGGCTTTGTAATCAACACCACCCGTCATGGCAAGGAGCGACCCATTGCTAGCATTTAAGGTGACGATCGCCCCCTGACTAAACCCATAGCTCGAACCATCACGCGCTACCGCATTGCGGAGGGAATCATCCGATGCCTTTTGCATATCAATATCGAGATTGGTTTCGACGATCAGATTGCCTTCCCTAGCAAAGTTATCGCCGAGAATATCCTGCAACTCTTCAAAGACATAGCTGTAGTAGTAGGGGGCAACCGAGCCTTGCAACTTAGTTTTGGCAGATTCATTAAGGATCAGTACTGATCGCCTTGCCCGTTCGGCATCCTTATCGGTAATCATCCCCAGTTCTGCCATCCGATTGAGAATGCGATCGCGGTATTCGATCGCTAGGTTCTTATTTTTAAAAGGATTGATCGTTTCAGGAGAAGGCAGCAGCCCGACAAGGGTCGCCGCTTCCGAGAGGGTTAGCTCTGACGCTTCTTTCCCAAAATATAGTTTTGCTGCATCCTTGAAGCCATATACACCGTTCCCCGTATAGGCGCGATTGAGATAAAGACGGAGAATTTCGTCTTTGTGATAGGTAAAGGTAAGTTTAATCGCTGCCGCCGCCTCTCGCCATTTCCTCCCAGCGGAATCATCGGTTCCTACATAGGTCTTGCCGAGTAAATTGCGGGATAACTGTTGGGTGATCGTGCTTGCCCCTTCTAAACGCTCTCCGCGACTGCGGACATTAGTGACGATCGCCCTTGCTACTCCTATGGGATCGACCCCAATATTCCAATAAAAAGAAGTATCCTCCGAGGCGATTACCGCTTTCGGGATAAACTGCCCAAACTCTCCGAGGTTCGCATATTCGGTATGGTTGGCAATATCTGTGGGATCGAGACGCTTTACCCCATCCCCCGCTAAAACTTCTACAGGACCTTGTTGAGTTACGGGCAATGGCTTGAGATCGGGAACTCGGTTAACTTCAACGGCGATCGCTAGTACGATCGTCCCCGCGATCGCCCCGATGCCAATTCCCGTATATTGCAGCGTCCGAATATACCAAGGAGGCGGATCGAGATAGCGAATAGTCGCCGCCTCGACGAGTTCGGGAGGGCCAAGGGTGATGGTCATTTTGTGGCGCAATGGCACCGATTTTAATCGCTGCTTATTGCGATAAATGCCATTGGTCGAGTCGCGATCTTGGAGGATAAATTGGGATTTTTTTTGGGTGCGATCGCGGACTAGCTGCGCGTGAACTTGGCTGACCAGAGGCGTTTGCACGACAATATCGCATTTACCCGTGCTGCGTCCTAGAATATAGCGATCGCCCACTAAGTCATAAATTTCAGGTTTATCTTTTTGCGATCGGCGCACTTCCAGCTTGGGGACATGCTCTTTCGGATTGATTTTTAATACGCCATTAACTACCTGAGTGAGTTGATGAATTTGGGTCATCAACTTGGATTGAGGTGGCTTTGGCTTTGGTGATGGCTGGGGAGGCTGGGGGGATTGTGGCGATTTCATAGGTAGCTAGGACGCAGAATTTGAGGGCGTGGTTTCCAATTGTTCCCTCAAATTTAATTATGCACTTAAACAAGAAAGGCAACGTAAAGCGATCGTCACTCCAAGCATTAATCTTTGATATCAAAAGAGACGACGCAAAGCGTCGTCTCTTTTGATTCTTCTTTATTTGCGCCTAATACTAATTGACGAAAGTGTGACAACACTTTTATGAATTAAA
>NZ_LIRE01000739.1 GCF_001402795.1 Pseudanabaena sp. 'Roaring Creek' | reverse complement strand
CACAACTTCCCTCTCGATTTGGCTGCTGTTGATGTAGCACCTGTTGCAATGGCTGCTCCTGCTATCAACGGTTAATTCCGAGTGATGTTCTAGTCCAAATCTAGATAAATAAAAAAGCTCTCCGTAAGGGGAGCTTTTTTATTGTCTAAAAAACTTAAAAGAGGATGGCTGCACAAAGCGCAGTCATCCTCTTTTATACCAAAGCTCAAAATGGCTACGCCATTTTGAGCTTTGGTATAACTTGGCGAAAACTATACCAAACAAAGACGGAAACTGTTGCGCAGTTTATCTGCCTCAAGGTGTCTGCCGATAAACACCAATTGGTTTTTCCGAAGTTCATCTTTTTTCCAAGGGCGATCGCGAGTTGCGTCAAACTGCATATGTACGCCTTGAAATACCAGTCGCTCCTCTGCACCCGAAAGATTGATAATTCCCTTAGAACGAAAGATATCTTGACCTTGGGTTTTTAACAGTTCGTTAATCCATTCTTGAAATTTGTATGGATTTACGGATCCTGTCTCTACAATACTCACAGAGCCAACCTCTTCATCATGGATATGGTGATGATGATCGTGATCATGCTTATGATCGTGATGCTCGTGGTCGTGATGCTCATGGTCATGATGATCGTGGTCATGATGATCGTGAGATGCTTCTCCTTTAGGGGTAACAAACTCAGGATTTTTTTCGAGGATACGGTTTAAATCAAAACCGCCAACGTTAATCACTTTGTTAACACTATCTTCAACCTTGTCTTGATTAAGTTGAACGCGAGAGACCTTTGCCAGAACGTTGAGATGCTTGATTTTCGCTTCCAGTTCATCCAGTTCAACCTTAGTTACGAGATCGGTTTTATTCAACAGAATTACATCAGCAAAGCCAATCTGTTCAAGAACTTCGCGATCGCCCCAATGCTGTTGGACATGCTTAGCATCAACTACAGTCACCACCGCATCCAGATCGACCTGACGATGAATGTCTTCATCCATAAAAAAAGTCTGAATCACAGGACCAGGATCGGCGAGACCAGTGGTTTCGATCAAGAGATGATCGAACTTATGACGGCGGCGCATGAGATTGCCAATAATCCGAATGAGATCGCCGCGCACAGTGCAACAAATACAGCCATTATTCATTTCAAAAATTTCTTCATCAGCACCGATCACTAGTTGTTGATCGATACCGATTTCGCCGAACTCATTGACTATGACGGCAACTTTTTTGCCATGCTCTGCGGTAAGGATGTGGTTGAGTAATGTCGTTTTTCCTGCACCAAGAAAGCCTGTGAGGACGGTAGCGGGAATTTTTTCAGTTGCGATCATAGCCTATATCAATTACCTGTATTACCTGTAATGCAAATCATTATACTCAATTAAAGAAGTTGCGGCTTTGGAATCTAATGGAAGTGACATGAAGTAACCTTGCCCATAATTGCAATTCAGAGACCGCAAGATTTGTTTTTGGGATTCTGTTTCTACGCCTTCAGCCACAACATCCATACTCAGTCCGTGGGCTAAGTTAATAATCGTGGATACCATACTATTTTTATTACTGGTTGCCAACTTTTGGACGAACGAGCGATCGATTTTCAAGGTATGGATGGGTAATTCATGCAATCGGCTAAGTGACGAGTATCCCGTTCCGAAATCATCAATGCAAAGCTTAATATCTAAATTCTTTAATTGTTCCAAAACAGATATTTCCGAATCAGCAAAATCTAAAAGGCAACTTTCCGTAATTTCTAGTTTTAGACAATTACTCGGTAAGCCTGATTCCTCTAATGCCTTTTGAACATTTTGAGCGAAATCAATTTGTTTGAGCTGGATCGGGGAGATATTGACATTCATCCATAAACTGCGATCGCTAGGGCGATCGCTAAATTGTTGATACCAAATTTTCATTTGGTGTAGAGACTGCTTCAAGATCCACAAACCCAAAGCATTAATTAAACCTATTTCCTCGGCAATCGGAATAAAGTGAATCGGAGATATCAATTTCCCAGAAGAATGATTCCAGCGGACGAGGGATTCAAAACCACAGATGCGATCGGTTTGTAGACTATAAATCGGTTGATAATACATGCAAAACTCTTCACGCTCGATCGCTCTCCGCAGATCGTTTTCCATTTCTAATCTGGCGATCGCGGCTTCACGGGTAAGCGGATTAAAGACATCGTATCGACCTCGTCCTTTGTGCTTTGCCTGATACATCGCAATATCCGCATCCCGAAGGATATCCTCAGGCAATAGATAATCCTCAGCGCTGAGAGCGATTCCAATGCTGATACTGACAAATAATTCGTAATCTTCCAGTTTAAAAGGAAGTTCTAATTCCAATTGAATTCGATCGGCAAGGTTGATGACTTCATCAATACTTTCAATATCTTCAAAGAGAATCACAAATTCATCACCACCAAATCTAGCGACAGTGGCGCGATCGCATAGAACCGATCTCAGCCTATGGGTAGCTTGTTTGAGCAGTTCGTCTCCGACCAAATGTCCGAGGCTATCGTTAATTACTTTAAAGCGATCGAGATCGGCAAATAAAACTGCATAACGGGATTTTGCGGTGGTTAAGTATTGCAATCTTTGCATCAGCCAAGCCCGATTAGGCAGGTCGGTAAGCGCATCATGACAAGCTTCGTAGGCAAGGCGTTGCTCTCTTTGTAATAGCTGCATTTGTACTTTTTGCAAATCAGCAAGAGTTTCTGACAATTCTGCGGTACGAGCTCGAACGCGATTTTCTAATTCTTGCGTAAAATCCTCCAATTGGGCATTCTTTTCCTGTATTTGTTTAGTCAAGCTACTAATTTGCAGATGAGTTTTGACTCTAGCGATGACTTCATCCCGATCGAAAGGCTTGGTGATATAGTCCACAGCGCCTAACTCAAATCCCTTGACTTTATCTAACGTATCTGAGAGCGAAGTCATGAAAATAATCGGGATGTTGCAGGTTTCTACAGTATTCTTCAGGATTTGACAAGCTGCAAACCCATCCATGATAGGCATCATGACATCTAAAAAGATTAAATCTGGTTTCACGTAGATCGCCTGCTCGATCGCACTTTCCCCATCAACGGCAACTAAGATATCCCAATTACAACCATCTAAGGTTCCAGATAAAACCTTGAGATTATTGGGATTATCATCAACTATTAAGATCTTACTCTTAGGGTAAACTTCTGCGATCATGACCTTAAATTCAAAAGTTTTAATAAAAAATTCTGCGAGAGTTTGCTCCTTCGTTGGTGTTTGCTTATAGTAGCTAACCAAAAACATCTAATTGCCATCTAACTAGAGTTACCTCGAAAGGATTTAATCAATTCTTTAATCTTTTTGACTTGAAATTCGCCAGCCAATTTTTGTAATTCTTTAGCAAAAGGGACTAGGTTAACATCTTGCTGTTCAAACTGATTGGCTCGTTCATTAATAACATTAATGTTGCCTTGCATTACTAATTCCCAAAGAGCTTCAATTTCTTCGTGGGATGGTGCGAGCATGGGGGTGTGATTGGGAACTTGAGTATTTTCCTCAAGGTATATCGGAGGGGAAGACGCGAAGATCTCTTCGTAAATCCATTGAATTTTAAGGTGCTTGGCAATTTTCGAGAGTAAAGTATCAAAACAAATTGGCTTAGACAAGAAATCATTACCTCCAGTTTCTAGGCTTTCTGCTTCATTTTTGCTAAAAGCACTGGCAGAAGTAACAATAATCACAATATTTTGTAAATCTGGCGATCGCCGAAATTGTCTGATCATCTCAAAGCCATCCATGACAGGCATAACTAAATCGGTAATCACCAGATCGACCTTTTGCTCAAGGGCTAATGCTATGGCATCTCTACCATTGGCAGCCTCTAGGATATTAAACCCGATTTCCTCGAGCAGTTTCACCAATACAGTTCTATTTTCCCATTTATCATCAACTACAAGAATTGTTCTATTTTCCCCAGCAAATCCAACTGTTTTCCGTTGGATGAAATTTTCATTGACTTGAGCCCAGTCAATCATTTCCGTTGCTGCTTTTAAATTTAAATCGATCCAGAAGATACTGCCTTTTCCCCTCTCACTCTTTACCTGAATGGTACTGCCCATGATTTCGACAATCTTTTGGCTGATTGCCAATCCCAAACCAGTACCCTCAGCATTGACTAAAGCTCCACCCGCCTGCTCGAAGGGAAAAAAGATTTTCTCTATCTGCTCTGGGCTAATACCGATACCTGTATCTTCGATCTGGAATCTAATTAGATGCATAATCGAGAAACTGGGGCGCTCTCGATCATCGCTATTGCCGTCGGGTTTCAGCTCTGAGTAAGGAATATTTAAGGCGATCGCATCAACTTTAAAGGTAACTCCCCCATCTTGAGTAAATTTGATTGCATTTCCCAGCAGGTTGAGCAAAACTTGACGCAGTCGCTTATCATCAGCAAAAATCCCGATCGGTAAATTCGCTGAGGGCAAGTAGGTAAAAGTAATGCCTTTTTGAATGGATCTCACCGCACAGACCTCAACTACCCCTTGCAGGAAGTTTTGGAAATGAAAGTCAGTTTCGATTAACTCCATTTTTTGAGCCTCAATCTTGGAAAGATCGAGAATATCGGCAATTAAATTTAGAAGATGATTGCTGCATTGTTTTATAACGTTAATCCCCTCGATTTGCTTTGGTGTTAAATTGCGATCACGCTGCAGAATTTGGACATAACCGAGAATCCCATTAAGTGGTGTTCTTAGTTCGTGACTCATGTTCGCCAAAAATTCACTTTTTGCTTTATTTGCAGAGTCAGCCTCTTCTTTGGCTTGAGACAGATCGATCTCAAACCGCTTGCGTTCGGTAATATCTGTATGCGAGCCAATCATTCGGTTAGGCGTTCCATCTAGATCGAAAAGAGCGATCCCTCTAGCCAGCATCCAACGATAGGAACCGTCTTTACATCGGATTCGATGCTCCGCAATATATTGGGGAATCTCCCCTGCCCAATACTTCTCAACAATGGTCATAACCTGATTGCTATCATCGGGATGAATGAGATGAAGCCAAGAGTCAATATTGGGGGGGAGTTCATCATCTCCGTATCCCAACATCGATTTATACCTTGCGGAAAAAAAGACCTCATTAGTTTTGCAATTCCAATCCCAGATCCCATCGTTACTGCCTTCCAAGGCGAGATGCCAACGCTCTTCACTATCTTTTAATTGCTGCTCGACCAGCTTGCGACTGTAGGACTCGATCGATAGCGCCACTAGATCGCCAATAGATCGCGCAAAGCTTTGCTCTAGCAAAGTCCAAGATCTTGGTTTGCCTGTATGTTCCAAACTAAGCATTCCCACTATTTCATTATTCTGTCGCAAAGGAATTTCTAAAATAGAAGTTATACCAAGTTGAATTAGATAGGTGTCAGTTAATTCATTTGTGCGACTATCGTTAAGGGCATCATCAACGGAAACTGCTAATTCTGTTTGTAACTTACCAATATACTTAGGAAAGGAACTTGCCGAAAAATCTGCTTCCACAACGTGGTTGCCCGAATCCAGTAAAAACAAGTCTAAACAACTCCATTTAACACGGTCTGTAGTAACTAGCCAGACGCTACTACGGGCAACTTCTAAGGTTTGAGCTGCGACTTCGGTTAATTGTTTGACGTTATCAATCAAATTGCCTTGGCGCATTGATTGATCCTTAACAAGCTCATTTAGTACCCGATAATGATGGCTTAAGATAACGGCTTTTTCTTCTAGTTCCTGCTGAATGGCAATGCGATCGCTAATTTCCTTTGCCAATTCACTAGTTCTTTCTTCGACTTTGAGTTCGAGCGATCGCGAATATTCCTGCAAAGAAGACTGGGATTGCAATAGTTGGCGCTGCATTTGATTAAAAGCAGATGTCAGATCGCCTATCTCCTCAATCCAAGTGTCAAGGACAGGTTGCTCAAAATTTTGACTGGCGATCTTGATGCTAGCATCGCGCAATCGAAAGATTGGGCTGACAATCCATCGGGCTGTTTGTATCCCTAGCAAACTCAGGCATATCCCTACAAGGACACATAGTCCAATGAGTGTAATTACATCTTGATGAGTTTGCACCAAAATATCAGACTCTGGGGTAACAATGAAAATGTACCAATCGATACCCGCTTCGTCCTGATAGGGAGATATTTCAATAAATTGCCTTTCTCGCTCTATTTTACCGTTAGACTTGCGGTCGATATCAATATCAAAATTTTCAATGTCATGAATATTCCCTATTTCCCCAAAACGTCTAGACGATTCAATAATCGTGGTTTGAATAAAAGGGTTTTTGCTAGCGTCGGCTTTTAGTCTTTGGATATTACCTTGGAAATCGATTGTAAATAGCGATTCTTTGCTGGACGTAGCTACCAACAGTCCCGATCGCTCCACGATGAAAATTTCGCTTTTTGCACTTACTCGATTGTTTTCGATAAACTCATTAATTCTTCCCAGATTTAGACTAGCGTTGATGGTATAAAGAGGCTTGCCTTGAGCGTCAAAAATAGCTTGAGTTGCAGCAATGCCTAAATTATTACGGTCTAGAGGATAAACTTCGCTCCAGACTGCCTGCTTATTTTCCAGCGCTGGCTGATACCAAGGATGCGATCGCAGATCGTCAGATTTTTCAGTTTTAAATAAATCACCTAAATTGCCTTGAGCATCAAACCGATACCAGTTTTGAGTGGAAAATTTCTCAGTAACTTTGACAGCAAACTGCTGCTCTTCTTGCCTTACGACACCAACAAAATCTCCCGCACTGTCACCTAAAAATATTTCCTGTACTTGTGGAAATACCGTGAGTAGAATCTTAAATTTTTGAATGATTTCACTAGAGTTTTTAGTATTAAGAGAACGATCGGTGGGAACCTTAGCATTCATCCGCACAACTTGCATTGGTGGGAGTAAATAGTCTGAAATACTATGTTTTAGGGATAGTATTGATTTTATTCTACTTTTATTACTATTCTCATTAACGATCTTTTGCGAATTTTGAAATGAGAAATAACCAACAATCCCCAAAGCCACAATAATCTGAAAAATAAAAGGAAAAGTCATCAGCGAGCGAATCGAAATCCTTCTAAATGTCAGTTTTTTTTGACTATCTATATCTTCAGTCATTTTTAATCTGATAAAATAGCAATCTTTATAGTCAAACTTATGGTCAAACGCTTTTAACTTTGGCTTAACTTATTAAGATCCATATTAGGATTCATAAGTTATCTTTAGTTATCTTTGACACTTAAATAATAAACCAATTTCATGCTTTAAAAACTGCTCAATCTTATGGAAGAATATACCTAAAGGGCAGATTCTTCCATGAACTTTGCAGATAGAGAAGGAGCTAAGTTTAATGTTAAGTCTTTAGAAGCTCGCTCTATTTAAATCGTTTTATCTAAATCGCTCTATTTAAATCGCTCTATTTAAATCGCTCTATTTAAATATTTAGCCACCACCGACAATAGTAACAATTTCTAAGCGATCGCTATTTTGGATAAATGTCGTTTCCCATAGTTGGCGATGTAAAATTTCACCATTGTATTCCACAGCAACCAGACGCGGATTTAATCCTAAGTATTTCAGCAATTCGATCATCGTGAGATTTGCCTCGGATATGCGATTATCACCATTGACTTGCACAGTAATCATTCTTTTGTTTTTGATTAAGTTTCCCTACTGATTCTAAAGTTTTCAGTACCACCAAGTCCAAAAACAAAATTAGAAAGATTGGTTGCTATACTTCTTACTAAAAATAATATCTGTGTGTCTATGCCCCAACCTAACTCAGCAAATACGCCAGACTTAATAACGAGCGATTCTCTAAACGTCACAGTTAATCCTGAAATTAATCCTGAAATTAATCTTGAAACTGGACTTAGTGACAATGAAGTTGGAGATCGCAAGCGTCGTGGTGATATTAATACCATTGTCTTGCGTTCCAGCCGTACCTATCAGGATATCTTCAAGGAAAACGTTTTTACCCTATTTAACGTTACCTTTGGCGTAATTTTAGTGCTGATGATGGTGCTCGGGCAGATCACCGATGCTTTATTTTCGGGATTTTCCGTATTTATGAATATTCTGGTAGGGGTAGCACAGGAAATCCAAGCAAAATTGACTCTTGATAAGCTGGCTTTGCTATCGGTACAAAAGGTCAAGGTAAGACGCAATGGGGAATCACAGGAGATTCCCGTGGGCGAGTTAGTCCGTGACGATCTCATCGAGCTTAATCCTGGCGATCGCGCTCCCGTCGATGGACCAGTACTGGTTTCGCAAAATGTGGAAATGGATGAATCGCTTCTGACGGGAGAATCCGATCCCGTTGCCAAACAGATCGATGATATAGTGCTGTCGGGTTCGTTCTGCTTGGCGGGAAGTTGTGTATTTCGAGCCAACAAGATTGGCAATGAAAGCTATGCGGTCAAACTATCCCAGTCTTCAAGGGTCTATAAGCGAGTATTTACGCCCTTACAGAAAAAGATTGATACGTTAGTCGAAATTTTCATTCTCGTCCTAATTGTTGCGGCCTTTTTATATCTATCGTCTAGTCTGAATTCAGGGCGATCGGTAGTAGATATCATTCGCTATGCTTCGGTAATTATTAATAGCTTTGTGCCTGCGGGATTGATTCTCTCCATTAGCGTTGCCTTTGCGATCGGCGCGGTCGAGATCAGCAAGCGGCGCACTTTAATTCAAAAAATCAATGCCGTTGATTCGATGAATAGCGTGAGAATTTTATGTACTGATAAAACGGGAACCCTCACGCAAAACAAACTATTAGTCAAGGCAATTGTGCCTTTAGGCGATACGGATGAGGATTCCTTGCGGGAGTTAATCGCCCTCTACACAAATTTAATGGGAACGCAAAATAGCAGTGCCAAGGCGATGGCAGCATTTACAGATAAGCCGCGATCGCCATCTCAACTCGTCAGCGAAATTCCCTTTAGCTCTAGTCGTAAATGGGGAGCGATCGCCATTGATATTGGCACAACTATTATGGTCGGTGCGCCAGAGATCTTGTTTGCCAATGCCGAAATGCAGGAACAAGCTAAACAATATGCCCGTCAAGGGTTACGAGCGATCGCTGTAGTTACAAGTGAAAACAGCATCGATGCCGAGAAGAATCCCCAACTACCCGATGCTCGACGCGAACGGGGCTTAGTTTTGCTGGAGGACAGCCTACGTCCCGATGTAGTCGATACGATCGCCCAGCTACAAGCTCTCAATGTCAGGCTGAAGGTCATTTCAGGGGATAGTGTCGAAACCGTCGCCTCGATCGCCCGCCAAGCAGGAATCGCCGTTCCCGATGATGCCATATTTACCCAAAAGACCTTAGAGGCTATGGATAACCAAACCTTTAGTCGAGCGGCGGCTTCTGGGGCAGTCTTTGGAAGAATCACCCCCGATATGAAACGGCGTTTGATTTCCGTTATGGTAAAACGTGGCGGCTATGTAGGCATGGTCGGCGATGGAGTCAATGATGTGCCTGCATTTAAGGAGGCTCAACTGGCGATCGCCATGAACGATGGGGCGCAGATCAGTAAAGACGTTGCAGATATTGTGCTATTAGATAACAATCTATCGGCATTACCACAGGCTTTCGCCGCAGGGGATTCGATTAAACAAAAGATTCTGGCTTCATCCCTGCTCTATCTCACCAAAAATATTATGGTGATCCTGACCATTGCTTTTGCAGGGTTTGTGCAACTTCCTTTTCCTGTGGAGCCTCGCCATATGACTGTATTAACGATGGCAGTCGTAGGCTTGCCGACAATTTGGATCTCGTTTGGATGGTTAAAACCCAAACGTCTTGAGAATTTTCTGCGGGATGTATTGGGCTATAGCTGTATCGCTGGAATTTTTGGCGCGATCGCCATGACGACAGGATATGTTTTGTCCTACTACATCAGCGGGTGGGCACTTCTCAAGGTTCCCTACAGCTCTGCCATGCTCAATTCCGATACTTTCCAAGATATTGCTAAGGGTCAAGCACAATGCGTCAGCACTTTTATTGGCATCTTCTTCGTGCTATTGGTGTTTTGGACGCTAACGGATATCTCCATCTGGAAAATACGCACGCTCTTCAAAAACTCTACTGCCGCAATTCTGGGCATCGTCGCCGTAGGTCTATCTGTTGCCTTGATGTTGATATTTCCTTCTTTCTTTCAAGTGGAAATTCCCGATCAATTTGGCTGGACGATGGTAATTTTCTTACCGACCTCTAGCTATTATCTCTTAAGAATGCTGCATTCAAGCAAGCTATTGCGTAATTTACCTCGCTATCTCAGTCAGCCTTAGTTGGCTAGAAGATGGAAACTATCTTTAAAAAGATTTCAACGATTTCTAAAAAATTGTGCAAATGCTATATCTTTTGAGAACCTAAAAACTATGAAATCTAAAGTTCATAAACGTCCGATCGCGATTACGATTCTCGCTACCACAATGATTGGAACGAGCATTGTGCTGATCCTCGATCGCCTATTAAACTTCTATATTTATCGCATTCTAGAAGGTGATACACCTTTAGTAGATGGGGGTAATTCCATTAATTTACAAGTAGTTTCAGGAATTGCCTTTTTAGGATTTGGCATAGTCCCAATTTTTTTGGCGATCGGACTATGGAATTTAAAGTCTTGGGCTAGGTTTCTCAGCATTTGCCTCTACAGCTCAGTAATGTTTCCCGCAACTGCTGCTTCCTTCCATTGGATTTCACCACCTTCAGCAACCAAGCTTTTACAAATCCCCAATGTTTTTGATGATGCGCTCAGTATCGACACCAAGGAACCGATCTCGCGATTGATGGTTTTAAATCCCTATATAGCTATTGGCAGTGCGATCGCTCTTGCTATTTTGTTGACTCCTGCGATCGGCAATGCTTTCCGCTCTCGATATCACCCGACTAATTCAGAAAACTAGATAAATATAAACTGCGATCGGACATACAGCGCTTTGCGCTCAAACCCAAACCAAGGAAGTTTTTGAAAGCCTTGCTAAGCAAGGCTTTCAAAAACTTCCTTGTAGTTCGCTTGATCGATAATTGCTGCAATATTTTTTTTAATGAAAGGTTAGTGTTTATATATTAACGGATTAATTGATGAACCGAGATGAAAGAAAATCATGAGTTTGTTTACGATTTATGCTGCGTAAACCACAGCATAAATCGTGAGTAGCTAAATGGCTATGTTTCTTTCACCTTTCTTCACTAAGACCAATTCCTCAGTCGTGAAATCTTCAAAGGCAGCTTGCTGACTGGCTAATAGCTCAACCGTGGCATCAGCAATGTCATTATTTGCCGCAGCGCGATCGCGTAAACGTTGCTCTAAAACTTCCACAGGTGCAGTGCAGTAAATAATCTCTACAGGGATATTTTGAGCTTGCGCGGCAGCGATCGCTTGACTGCGTAAACTAATGCGATCGTACTTCGCATCGAGAATGACCGTAAAGCCTTTGCTGGCTAATAGCGAACCTAATTCCGCTAATCTGGCATAGGTTTTCGCCGTCATCTCTGGCGTATAGATCTCATCACTACCGCGTTCCATCAAATCGATTCCCGCAATTTGCTTGCGGATAGCATCCGATCGCAGATAAATCGCATCCTGTTCAGAAGCGATCGCCCTTGCGGTCGTACTTTTGCCAGAGCCAGACACCCCCGACATGACGATCAATTTGCCCTGTTTGGGTTGCGTATATTCCCAAGCCAATTTGTAATAGGCGGCAGCTTCCGTTTGAGCATTCGCTTTCACATCCGCAGGAATATTGGGGTCGTCGAGCAGGAATGATGTCACCTTAGCCCGCACATAGGCACGCATACTGCAATGCAGAGGTAACAGCACGGCACCCTCGTAATCGCCAGTACGTTCTAGGTAGGTATTGAGGAAGATATTGGCGAGATCTCTTCTGCCGCGAAATTGCAAATCCATTAGTAGGAAGGCAGCATCGTACAGTACATCACTATTTCGGAATGGTTCATTAAATTCGATACAATCAAAAATTTGAATTTTATCTTGATAGAGACAAATATTTTTTAAATGCACATCACCATGACATTCCCGCACCTTGCCCTTAGCAATGCGATCGCTAAATAAGTCAGCATTTTCGGCAAAGAATTTCTCGGTATAGGCGCGAGTTTGCTCGAAATACTCGGCGGTTTGAGCTAGCCCGATATACTTCTCCGTAGAAGCATAGTTATCATTGGCGACGGCGCGTACTGCTTCGGCTGTGCCAAAAGTATTGATATGATCGTTAGTTAGCGCCTGTTGATGAAAAGCCGCCAATTGTTCGCCAATTTGTTTTACATGATCGACCGTCAGCCGACCTGAGGCAAACATCTCAATTAACAAATCCTCTTGCGAAAACTCTGGCATAGCGATCGCATATTCGACTGCCGTTTTTTCGCCAGAGCGATCAAAATGATATTTCCCATCGGTTTCCCCAATGGGCAAAACCGAGAGATACAGATCGGGAGCAAGGCGGCGATTGAGGCGGAGTTCCTCTTCACAGAAATATTTGCGCTTTGCCAAGGTCGAAAAATCGAGAAAGCCAAAATTCATGGGTTTCTTGACTTTATAGGCATAGTCTCCTGTCAATAGCACAAAGGAAATATGCGTTTGCAGAAGTTGAATCGGCTCAACAACAGGATGATCGTAAAATTCGGGCGCGAGCATTTGCTCGATAATTGGCGGTAAGGACATAGGGGAATTGGTAATTTGTGAAGTTAGTAGTTGGCTAATAGCTAAGTAGCTAGATGCAATTAAATATAAAACCTCGAAACCTGTAGCGCAGGCTGAGCGTGCGCTACAGGTTTTGATTCTGGGTTTTATATTTAATTGCGCCTAGCTACTTCACATCTAATGCCAAGTTCAGAAATGGCTACGCCATTTCTGAACTTGAAAATCCTTACTTGAAAATCCTTACTTGAAAATCCTTACTTGAAAATCCTTAGTAGGTTTAGTTTTTAATTCACAAATTTAATTCACAAAAGGGTTGTCATACTTTCGTGAATTAGCGTGAATTGGTATCACTTATTGCAGGATTTTAGGATACAAGACAATAGCGATCGCCTTTTGGCTCTCTTCCAACGTGTGTATCAACGTCATTAAACTGCTCTGTCTTTCATTGCTAAAAGCAGTGTTATCCTTCATTCCCGCTTTTAATAAATCATTGCGTTCGGCACGCGCCACTTCATCTTGGGGGTTTTGAGATAACCAATTGGTATAGGCATCAATCGCATCATACCAATATGCGTTTCTTACATAGATCCTTGCTTTTTCCAGATCGTTTTGGGCTGAGGCAATTTCTTTTAATTGCACTGTATCGTCATCGCGACGAATCGTCGTACTAACATTAATTAGATTGTCTGGCGATTCTAGACGAATCTGCAATCGATAGATTTTTCCTTTGACAAGTTCGGGAGCATTCTCAGGCAATGTTAGTTTATATAGCCCTGACTCTTCACCCTTTCCCAAGGCTGTGAAAATTGATTTTGAGGATTTTTCATTGCCATCGCGCAAAAACACTGTTATTTTGAACGGAATTTTAACAGCAACACTAGGAACGGGAGCTGATTCAGTTGAAGAATCGTTGGAGGCGATCGTCGGAGGTGCAATGTACCAGTAAAATGTCGGACGAGCCGCCACAGTCTTTGCTCCATCTTCAGGAACGAGCATCGTTATTTGTGGTAAACTGCCTCTAGTTGCCCCACCAGTACCTGCGGATTTTGACAAGCCTAAGCCATACTGGGCAAAGGCTGAAGGCACAAAAATCGTTGAGCTTGCAAGAGCAGCTACCGTAATTGTACCAAACGCGATCTTTTTGATCCCAGATAAAATCATTGTTGAATAATCCTAGTTGAATGATCCTAGTTACTTTTACCAGTTTTATATAGAGTACCCACCCTATTAAAAGCTGATTCTAATTTTCAGATCGAATAATTGTCCTCAGAAGTTCCCTAACTAGTCAAACTTTAATATTTCAGGTCTTTAAATCTAAATTAACGTCAGTTCGGGTTAGGATAGCAAATTTCAAAAGTCCAAAAGTAAAAGCCTTGCGAAGCAAGGCTTTTACTTTTGGACTTTGAGAAAGGGTTTGCGACGCAAAACCTTTCTCAAAGTCCGTTTCAAATTATCCAGAATTAACGTTAATTATTCTTAATCAAATCTCGATAGATTGCTTTCATAGTATCAAGGTAACTAGATGGGGATCGTTTGTTTTAATGTTTGACTTCATCCAAATGAGTGATTGCATTTTGCGACTTTCCTCTCACAATAAAGATTATTAGTCTATGCGATCGCGCAAATGCAGTTTTTAAGACAATTAATCCTAGTCTTCACCCATAGAATTTATTACTCGTAAGGATCGACTTAATTAACTTTCTTAAACAAAATTAAAGATAAGAAAAAGCCCACACAGGGAATAATTACTTTGGTGTTGGTGTTGAGAAGTTCACTCGTAAGCAAAAGTTTATAGTTAATTCTAAAGAAGTAATTATAGGGAACCTCAGGTTTCTAATATTCGTCTTTTGCACTCTAGCAGTCAGTGTAATTAAGCATGGCATTCATCTCTATCAGCTAAGACTGTTCTGATTTTGGATGTGACTTAACCATCACAATTCATGTTTAGCGATCCGAGATTCAGTTTTTCCTTTCTCATTTTTCTGCCAAATTGACATCCAAATAATCCCTCTAAAATAATCCCTCTAAAAATAATCCCTTTAAAGAATAGTATTCTTGGAAACTTTCTAAATCCAAACTAGGGCTTACATACGTAATTTTATTATAGATTGATTTTTTTGAGGATGTCTAGAGTTTAGGATTGGCTTCTAGCAGTAAGGCTTTGTAGTTGTATTAATAACAATTGGGTGAGCAAATTGAGAATTTAAAAGAGCAATTTAAAAGGGCAGTTTAATAGGTGTAAATACTTAGTCAAAATTCAAGTCGAAATTCGCGCCAAAATTCAAGTCAAAACCCAACTAAATCTTGAGATAGATAGTAATATCCACCCTTTGACTTTTTTAGTTAATTTGTAATAATATGTAACTCCAGACGCAAGAGATTAAAAGGTTAACCCTGTATTATACAAATCAACCTTGGAGCATTTGACGCATTTATAGACTGAATTTATAAAACTTAAAGATTATGATTTTTAGCTGTTAAGCTACTACGTTTAAATTTTAAAGTTATAAGGTCTTCTTTGTTTCAGACTTCTAGTCTTGGAGAAGCACTCTTGAAAACGCTTAGTTTAAAAATTTGAGGAGCGATATGTCTGAAGAACCATTGACCCAACCCACACCAAAGACAGTGGATAGGCAAGCTAACAAGCAGGTCGGTCTGTCTGCTGACATGGTTCGCACGTATTTGCATGAAATTGGCAAAATCCCTCTACTCAGCAATGAGGAGGAGATTGTGTACGGTAAGCAAGTGCAGCAGATGATGTTACTGTTTGAGGTGCAAGAAAAAATTGCCCATGACAGCGATCGCTTACCAACTGAGCAAGAGTGGGCGGAAGCGGTTGGTCTTGAGCCAGAGATTTTGCATAGCAATATTCGGATTGGAACAAGAGCTAAACGCAAAATGATTGAGGCGAATCTCCGCCTAGTCGTCTCCGTTGCGAAGAAATATCAAAAGCGGAACTTAGAACTTCTGGACTTAGTGCAGGAAGGAACTCTTGGATTAGAACGCGCTGTAGATAAGTTCGACCCAACTAAAGGCTTTAAATTCTCTACCTATGCCTATTGGTGGATTCGTCAAGCAATTACCCGCGCGATCGCTCAGCAAGCGCGAACAATTCGCTTACCAGTGCATATTACCGAAAAGCTTAACAAAATCAAAAAAGCCCAACGTCAACTGTCACAGGATCTAGGACGAGTCGCCACTGTAGCGGAAATTGCCCATGAGTTGAAGATAAAAACCGATCAAGTTCGTGAATGTTTATCGTTATCGCGGCAGCCTATTTCCCTTGACCTGCGCATTGGGGACAACCAAGATACTGAGCTTGCCGAGCTTTTAGAAGATACTGGACGTTCTCCTGACAACTATGTCGAGCGGGAGTCTCTACGCACCGATATTCAAAGCTTACTCAAGGAATTGCCTGAAAAGCAGCGCCAAGTCATGGTGTTACGCTATGGGCTAGAAGATGGTCAAGAGATGTCCCTCGCGAGCATTAGTAAGCGCATGGATCTCAGTCGTGAGCAGGTAAGGCAATTAGAACGCCAAGCAATGGATTATCTCCGTAAACGGAAAGCCCGTATGCAGGAATATTTAGCTAGCTAAAAAACAAACAGAGGAGATGCATCGCGTCTCCTCTTTCCATATGTATAGAGAAATTGTTTGGTTTGGGATCTCTAAAAATTTGCAATAATCTATTGTTAGTTCTTCGATACTCACTCACCAAATTTACAAACCTCTATGCCGCTCAAATCTACAACCCGTCATATTCAGATTTATGCTGCCATTATTGAAGAGCAGAATGATGAACTGATCGACAGCGAGAATATGCTTACATTAGATGTCGATCCCGATAATGAGCTGAACTGGACAGAGGCGGCTCTCCAAAAGGTGTATCGCAAGTTCGATCTGTTAGTGGCTGACTATAAAGGGGCTGACCTGACTGATTATAATTTGCGACGCATTGGTTCCGATCTAGAGCATTTTGTGCGATCGCTATTGCAGGAGGGTGAAGTTACCTACAATCTCAATCACCGATCGCTTAACTACAGCATGGGCTTACCTCAGATTATTAATACCGAAGCCCAATAGTGGCTATGGTATTGCTGACTCTCATCTCTCCTAATTATTTTGCAATGCAATATTTCCAAAACTATGTCTGAAACCGTACCAACCTCTGAAGAGACTCAGGTAAAACCTGCCGCCAAGCCTAAAGCTGAAAAACCTCCTGCGATCGAGGAGTTACCCTTTGAAGAATTTATCAATATTCACTACCTGCCAGCTTTAACCAAAGCCTTTGGGAAAAATGGAGTCACGGATTTGCATCTGGAGTTTGCTAATTTTCAAGTACGTGGAACTTGGGCTCAAGGCTTACGCCAGTTTACAGTTTATTTTTCTAAAGCAGATCTCAATGCTCAGAAGGCTTTTTCCTGTGCTGATGCTGGGCGATCGCCTAGTACAATCGAGCCGTTTTTGATCGATGAGCGTAAAGCTCCTTTAGATTTATTGGTATTTGGTGTAATTCAGCGCCTAACCGCCCAGAAATGGCTGCAACCAAATTAAATTCCCTCAATAAAACCTATAGCGCATGCTGTGCTTACGCTACAGGTTTTGATTCCAGGTTTTATAGCTGTCGCCAAGTGTACTAGGACATAAAACCCAAGAATTAATTGGCGGCGCTTTGCGCCGCCAATTAATTCTTGGGTTTTGATTTGTCCTAATTCAAGTGACTGTAGCTATAAATGGAGACAGCGATAACTGCGATCGCATCCCTACACAGTGACAGGTTCTACCGATTGTGTCAGTCTCTCAAAGGTTGTCCGCATCTTTAGCCCCACAATGATTTGCAACAAACCCGTACCATTGTTAGAACCTGGATAGTCGGGATGCTTGAGTAGGAGTTGCGTCAATTCTCCGTAAAACTTGGTATTGATACTACTGAGATGATTTTCGATATAGACCATCTCTTCAAGGCGATCGAATTGTCCGTCAATTTCCAAGACACTGACGGGTTGACCGAGCCAGCTATCGGGTCCCGAAAATAGCTTAATGCCAGGATAGGAGCAGGTCAGTTTGGTACCGCAGGGAATCCAAGAAATCGTTGACCCTTCATCAAATAGATAAGCTGGCTCTAACCCCTCAACGCCACTGCGCTGGATTAAACGCACCCGCAATACTTTTCGCTCGGTATCATTTGCAATCAGATTTGTGGGGAGGATCTGAATGACAACATCAGCATGGGCTTTTTGCGGATCGATATAGGCTTCAAAGTCTGGTCTTCGGGAGGCGATCGCCTGCATGACATCGCCGAGGGTATGACCGCGTTCAGCCATGTCCCGTTGAATCTTCCAAGCAATCTTGACTTCATCGCTGAGATCGAGATAAATGCTGAAATCAAGCAGTTTGCGCACGCGCTCGTCATAGATCGGATGCAGACCTTCGATCACAATGACTTTATTGGGTTCGATCAACTCAGGCGGATCGATTAAACCTGTTTCATGGTTGTAGACCGGCTTCATCACCGATTTTCCTTCCTTGAGAGCCTTAATTTGCTCGTACATCAGATCAAAATTGTTGGCACGAGGATCAAGAGCAGTAATCCCAGTTGCCTTTCGCTGTTTGCGATCGAGACTATGATAGTCATCTAGACAAATCACGGTCATAAATTCTTCGCCAAACAGATCCTTGAGTCTTCCTAAAAATGTGGATTTCCCACAACCAGAATCACCTGCAACTCCGATTACCACAACACGGTTGGTCTTACTGCTCATATTTCTGAACCAATCTTTATAAAAATGTATTTATCATTACTTATTTCCCAACCTCCAATCTACCAAAACAATGATCTACGTACAAGTTTAATTTTGATTTGATTTTAATTTTGATTTTAATTTTGATTTTAATTTTGATTTTAATAATTAATGTTGTTTATGAATTTAAAGCAAAGACAACAGGTAAATTATTCTTGCTTTTCCCGTTATCTCTGAAACTCGCTCTGTACAATAGTTTCAAAATCGAACCTATTTGCAATAAGCTCCGCTTAATGATAATGCACGACACTAGAATAATGCTTGTGGCGTTAGAAATATTGACGGTTACGCTGGAATAATAAAAATAACAGGAAAATAACGGGAAAAGTAAGGTAAATTATTATCTTTAGCTTTGTTAAAAAATTATAGTGATCGCCGTTATGCAAGTAATACCATCAATATCTAAACTGAGGTATTCAAAAAAAATCGGTGATTTTTTTAAATATTTCTTAATTGCTTTATTGCTGATGACTAGTTTTCATGTTTTGGCATATGGTAATAATCCTGAGACGATCATTCAACCTGAATGGAGTGCTAATTTAGAAGCAAATAGCGAGCTCATTACCACCGATAAGCAATTGTTTGTCATTGGCAATCAGAAGTCCGTTAAGGATTTTTCGGAAAACCTGTCTGCGATCGATATTGCTTCTGGAAAATTACAATGGCAGAATTTATTACCAGCGAATCATAGCTCAGAACGTCGAAAATTATTTCTAGAGAATGGAACTATTTATGCTAGTTATGACGATGGAATTGTAGGATTTGAGCCTAAGACTGGCTCTCCTAAGTCATCGTTTCAGTATGAAAAAAGAGTGGATCAAAGCATATTCCGCAAGACGATGGGAATATATCAGGATATCGCTGTATATGGTGATTCCAAGTTGTCTAATGGGGGTAACGACAATAGCAGCAGAAACAGAATATGGATATTTGGCATTAGTAACCATAAAACTATTTGGTCGTATAAACCTAAAGCTAATGGGCTAATCGGTATTTCTGTAGCCCATGATTTTATAGAGCCAATCGTCCAGAATGGGCTGCTATTTTTACCTAATTTTAATGACACTCCATCAGGACGCATCGAACAATTTACAGTGATTGATGTGACATCAGGTAAAGTCCTTTGGAAATGGGAAGCGCCTCAAGAACCTGATGGATTATGGTCAGCAAAGATTTTTGGAGATACGATTTATACTTCCGTCTTTGGCAATGGTGATATGCAACCCTCAGGAATCATTAGAGCGATCGACCTGAAAACAGGTAAGGAAAAGTGGTCATATGTCATCACTGGTAAGGTCAAAGCTGTAAGCGATCGCGAAGTCCTTGTTTGGCAATCTGAGGGTAATGTTGGCAATAATTTTGTAGTGCTAGATAAGGAAACGGGCAAATTTTCACGCAAATTTAAACTTCCTCGTGTCTATTACAATGAACCTGAAAATTTAACTTGGTCAGATGGTCTGATTTACGCACCTGATATGGAAATCAAAAATGCAACCTTTGGCTTTTATGGTTCTGCCGATAACAATAGCTGGGTAAGTGCATTTGACGATAAATCTGGCAAATTGGTATGGAGAACTCCAACTTTACTCAATAGCCATATCTACCATGCAGCTATCATTAGTAAAGCATCATCCCCAAAACGTTTGATTTTTGCTAGCAGTTTCTCAAGAGCAGAAAATAGTAGTAAAGTGCAATCTTTTCTTATTCCCTAAAACCTAAAAAGGCTTCGCAAAGCGAAGCCTTTCTATCTTTAAACCTTGCTGCGGAGAATGTCTCGCCTTAGAGCTTTGCGAAAATCTTCTAAATGGGATTTATGTTGTGGTAGCCAAACATTGCCTGTTTCGGTATTGATGGGAGGCAAAACATCGTAAATTGGTTCTTGCAGAAAGTAGGTTTCTTTTAGTTGTACTAACCATGCTGATTGTCCGCGATCTTCTACCCTTGATTGAATATCAATGAGACTTGTGGGCGCAATATCTAGCTGGCGATCTATTTCAAAATCTACTTCTAGGTTTTGGCGATCGCAGGGAAATATCGAATCGATCGTCGCTAGCCCCTGTAGAGCAGTTGCAGGAAAAGTTTCGGTATCAAAGCCAAATTCATCCATCAGTTGTTTGCATATATAAGCAGATTCGGGATTATCGGGATATCCAAGCGAATGAATTAGCACTCTGCTGCCAACGGATGTTTTGATAAATTCAGGGGGATTGAAAACCACTAAGGTTGTATAGACCCTCGCTAAGTAGCAAACTGCTTCTTCAGGGCATAGGGAGATAGCTACGGTTATCGCTGCACGATCGAGCATGATGCCAAAATGCAAGTACTTTTGATGTTTAAGTTGATCAGCATACAACGATTAGTGATTTTACGCGTTGCTGTAAATGACTTAATCTTGCTTTATACCAAAGCTAAAAATGGCTACGCCATTTTTAGCTTTTCAAACCCTTACTAGTAGTCTACCAAAGGAAATTTGCGGGGTTATTGAAACGAGCTTCGCTCGTTTCAATAACCCCCAACTAGTCAAAGTTCTCGTGGCAGACTACTAGGTTTGGTTTTTAATTCACAAAAGTGTTGCCACACTTTCGTGAATTGGTATTAGTCCATATAAGTAGCTGGGCATAATTAAAAACCAAAACCAGAGAGCGTACCGCCCGCTACGCAGGCGGTACGCTCTTCTAGATATGCTTAGCTACTTACATATTAAGCCTCGGCAAGAAAATCGTTGTACTGGCTGACTAGCTCTTTGACGGCTAGTTCAAAAAGTTGTTTCCCATGCTCGACTGTGGCAAGGGCTGGATTTGAACCCATCCGTCCATCGGGATAGCGTTGACGAAATTCTTCAGGGCTATAGATACGGCTATCCTTATTGACCGATTGGCTGAGCGGTGCGTTCTTAATCGAGTCAGGGTAAAGATACATGGTTACCGCAATTTCGCTAGGTGTGGCATGGTAGCCTTCTTGATTGCCATATAACTCTTTCACCAGCTTATAAATTTCGTTACTTGCCCACCAGTTACCGAGCCGAAAGCTTGTATCGGGCAGTTCGTTAGCAATCTCGGTAAAGGCATTTTTCAGTACGGCAATATTGCCACCATGACCATTGAGAAAGAAAAAACGTTTAAATCCATGTTTGGCGAGCGATCGCACCACATCATGAATTACTAAGTTAAGGGTAGATGGCTTGAGGCTAATCGTACCTGCAAAGCCCGTATGATGTTCCGCCATGCCCAGAGTCAGCGTCGAGGTAACCAAAGCATCGGCTTTTTCCCCAACCGCACGGGCGATCGCTTCGGCGCAAATAAAATCAGTCCCGATTAAGCCTGTGGGTCCATGCTGCTCGGTGGAGCCGATGGGAATAATTACCGCTGGCGATCGCTTTAGGTAAGCTTCGACTTCTTGCCATGTGGATAAATGTAAGAGCATAGATTTTAATTGTATAGATTTTAATTGTTTAGTATTAACTTTGACTTATTCAAAAACTTTTTGGCGCGATACTGATAGGTTATAACGGCATGAAAAGCCAAATGCCATAATGTAAGTACATAATGAGTTTTTAATCATGTTTTCCAGTGATGTTAAAAATATTGATAGTGAAGCAGATGTAATTTCTCTATCACCGAATGAAATTAACCCTGAAATGAATTTGAAATTAAATTTAGGAAAACCCGTTCTAAAACCGAATCAACTTCTTTCTCCTCAAGAATTAAGCGCTTTAAATGTCAAGTCGAATGTCAAAGGAACTTTGCAATTACTAGGACATCTTATCGTGATGGCTGGTAGTGGCTATCTCTGGGGCACAAATATGGGGAATCTGAGCGATCGCTGGTTTATAGCAATACCTGCCCTCGTGCTTTATGGATTTAGCTTTGCGATTATGTTTGCGCCACTGCACGAATCCTCCCATCGTACTGTTTTTACCAATAATCGCGCCAATGATGTCCTTTGTTGGTTTGCAGGACTTTTATCTTTTTACAATAGTACCTTCTATCGCCTCTATCACAAGTGGCATCATCGCTATACACAGATTCTCGATAAAGATCCCGAACTCAGCGATCGCAAGCCGACTAATCTCAAGGAATATATCATCGAAATTAGCGGGATTACTTGGTGGATTGGTAAGTTTAAGAGACATTTTCTTACAGCGATCGGCAACTTCGAGAACTGTCCCTTTATTCCCGAAAGTTCCTATGCCGAAGTGATTCGCTCGAACCGTTTACAGCTATTGGTTTATGCCGTGGCGATCGCGATTTCTGTATACTTCCAGCAGCCTTGGTTTATCACCTATTGGATGCTGCCCCTCGCAGTCGGTCAGCCAATTTTGCGATTTTTGCTCCTAGCCGAGCATACCGATCGCCCCAATACCGACAATATGCTCGCCAATACCCGCACCACGCTCACCCTTGCGCCCCTGCGATTCTTGATTTGGAATATCTCCTACCATGCCGAGCATCATCTCTATGCTTCCATTCCCTTCCATCAATTAGGCGCAGCCCATGCAAAACTAGGTTCCCATTTTGAATGTGTTGAAAAGGGCTACTTCAATGTCCATCGGCAAATCACCGCTAATTTTGGTGAGAAGACTGGGAACTCGGCAGCATGAATGTTTTTGGAAATGTTTTTGAAATTAAGAACTTTCAGCTTCAGTGCGGTGCGGTTTTGCCAAAAGCACAATTGGTGTATCAAACCTACGGCGAACTAAATAGCGATCGCTCCAATGTAATTCTCTATCCCACCTCCTACGGAGCGCAACACCCTGATATTGAGTGGCTAGTGCGACCTGATGGCATTCTCGATCCGACAAAGTGGTTCGTGATTATCATCAATATGTTTGGGAATGGACTATCGAGTTCGCCCAGCAATTGCGCTGAATGTGGCTTAGCTGAGCAGGGTTTCTGGTTTACCCATCTAGATAATGTTACGGCTCAAGAGCAATTGCTGCGTGAAGTCTTTGGGATTGAGCGCTTAGCCCTAGTTTATGGCTGGTCGATGGGTGCTCAGCAAGCCTATCATTGGGGTGCGTTATATAGCGATCGCGTCGAACGTATCGCCGCCATTTGCGGCACGGCGAAAACCACCGATCATAATCGCATTTTCTTAGAGAGTTTACGCTATTCTCTAACTGGCGATCCAACTTGGAATGGAACTAATTTTGATGGAATTCCCGATCGCGGATTTCGCACCTTTGCCAGAATTTACGCTAGTTGGGCAGCATCCCAAGCCTTTTATCGTGAAGGTTTGTATTATCAATTCGGTTATGAATCTCTCGAAGATTATCTCTTGCGTGGTTGGGAAGCTGGTTATCGCAAGCGCGATCCGCGAAATTTGATGGCGATGCTTGATACTTGGCTCAGGTGCGATGTCAGCGATAATCCTATTTATCAAAAAGATTATGAACTTGCCATGCGGTCGATTCAAGCGAAAACCCTAGTCATGCCCGGCACTACGGATTTGTATTTCACCCCCGAAGATTGCGATCGCGAGGCGGCTCTAATTCCCCATAGTTCATATCTTCCCATTCCTTCAATCTGGGGACATCGTGCGGGTAATCCCTATCAAAATCCTGAAGATGAGAAGTTCATTCGCCAAGCAGTTGGGGAATTGCTAAGCGGGTAAGCAGAAATAGCTAAGCAAAGCTCTAGTAACTATATTGTATCAAGGCTTGAATGTGGCGATCACGGCTTTACGTCAAAAGGTTCTCAAATGGTTTGTTGTTCCAGCGATAGACAGTGAAGTCTCGGCGATCGACGGTTAATATACGTCCACTTTTTAACTGCTCGGCTAAAACAACTAAAGAGGCATCTGCCATATCCATTGGAAGATCTGCATATTTTTCCATGAGAACAATCATGCGATCGATGTGAGTTGGTTCAAGGTCGAATATTTGAAAGGCTCCTAGGACAAAGCTTTTAAGAAAGTTGGATTGGGCGGTGTGGCTGACTGTTGCGGCTAGGAAGTAGCAGGTTTCGGTAATGACAGGGAATGTCGTAATCATTGGTTCTTGGATTGTCTCAAAGGCTCTTTGTGCTGCTAGATGGGCAGAATCGCGACGATTGAAAAGTGCGACAAAAGCTCCTGTATCAATGATGATCATGCTTTTTGAGAATGTAGGATTTGACTATGGATTTGTAGTTAACTGAGAGATCTGGCTCTCCTTCAATACATCCAACTAAGCCAAGTTCTGTAAATATTTGGAGGGGACTTTTTTGTATTTTATTGACTTGTTGATGCTGTGGTCGTGAAATTTCTTGCAGGATTAGCTGTGCTAGTTGGTCTTGTCTCTCTTGGGAGAGTTGAGTAGCGGCGGTAAAGGCTTGTTCGAGTAGGGTAGTCATGGTGTTTTCTCCTATTGTATTAAGGCTTGAAAGCGTGGATCGTGACGGATGTTGTCAAAATCGAAGTCTGTCTTTGCTCTGCTAGAATATTCCTCACTATCTATCTCAATAGCTTTTTGTAGATTGGGAATAGCTTCATCAATTTGATTCTGTACTGCATAGAAACAGGCTTTGTCATAATAAGAACTGCCCTTACTAAATTCCATTTGTCTTTCAAAATCAGCAAAAGCCTCATCCAGTCTTCCCAATCTTAAGAAAGCATAACCTCGATGACTCAATGCATTATTGTCGTCAGGATTGATTTCTAAGGCTTTGTTATGGGATAAAATAGCTTCTTCATATCTGCCTAATTGTCTTAAAGCAAAACCTTGCTCGTTCCATGCAGAGTAGTAGTCAGATTTAATAAAAATTGCTTTATTAAAGGATAAGACAGCTTCTTCGTATCTAGCTAATTGAAGGAATATATGACCTTTCCTATACCATATTTCATAGGATTCAGAATTGTTTAATAGGCATTTATTCAAAAAAGAAATTGCTTCATCATGCCAGCCAAGTAAACTAAGTATAGAAGCTATTCCAGTAGCATATTCCGCTTCTTTAATGTTAGGCAAATATTGGATTAATCTATTCTCTAGATAGTTGCTAAACGCTTCTTTTTTATTGCCATGAAATAAATCTAATAGATTCTTTATATCATTAAAAAAAAGAACTATTTTGGCTCTCTCATCACGGTTTCTAGTCAAAGCACGGCTGTGAAAGTCATGGGCTTCTTCATACTTTCCTTGGATATCAAGACAAAGAGCCATCGAGCACAAAGCTTCATAACTATGGTTAGTTTCGATAGCATGACGATAAGAATCACAAGCATCTTCATACATATCTAATATAAAATAAGTCTTACCAAGCATCAAAAATATATTGGCAGTGAATTCCTTGTAATCGTTATTATTGTTTAGCGATATTGCACATTGCTTAGCTCCATTTAGGCTCAAATCTTTGGTCTCTGAAATACATCTAGCTTTATAAATTAATAAAACAAACTTAGCTAACCCTTCCAAAGAGTCATTTCTGAAAATCATTTTCTTTGCTGGCTCTATCTGACCCAATAAAAAATCATAAAATGAGTCTCTAAAAGTATGAATTTGAGTTGAAAAGTTAGTAATTAAATCTCTTATACTTTTTTCTTCATCGCTTTTATCAAATAATTTGTTGAGATTTTCATCATCAACTTTATTCAAATGCTGACACAATAGATGAAAATTATTAATAAAAGCATCCATTGCAATAAAATAACAATTACTTTTCTCTTCTTCTATAATCTCAAGTCCATAATCAATCACTGGTTTAATATCGCTCAGAAATCTACGCACCTTCTCAGACAGTAAATCATATTTATCTAAACCTAAGTTGGCTTCAGATGAGATATTCTTAACTGGTTGTTGAACGATATCTAATTGCTGAAAATAATGAGACTCAAACAAATATGTAAGAAAAATTTTTTGATAATCCCTCTCATTAAGAAAAGAAATGTGATACAAATATTCTTTTTTGTGATTACGCCATTCTAAACTATTATATTTTTCAGTAATGTGTTCACTAGTAGAGACTGCTTTCTCTGCTTCTTCTGAGAAGTATTGAGCAATATTTTGGTGGATTTTATAGAATTTATCTCGCGATTCTTTAAATAGATCTTCTCGAAAAACATCTCGCGCCACATCATCAAGGCGATAACAACTTTGGAGCGACTCCACAAAATCTTTCCGATCGATCAACCAATCATAGCAATTTTGTCCATTTTCCCAGTTCAACTCAGATTGCTGAGCCAGCAAGTGTTGAATTAATCGGCGATCAAACCACCTGCAACAGGCAGCAATTTGTAATGCTTGCTTCTCTCTATCATTCAAACCCTGTAGAAATAACTTGACAATACTTTGAGTGCCCTCAGCAAAGCTAAACTGCTTACCATTTTTCTGATGCTGTCGATATAAATTGAGATAGTAGGGCAATCCTTTTGTAAAGTTAAAGATCTTCGTGATTTCCGCCGCATCCTCAATGCCAATATTATTTAAATATCTCTGAGTTTGGCTTTGATCAAATCGATTCAACTTAAGCTCAAAAATGAGGTTACTATCCTGATGAAGCTTGTGCCACATCTCCTCATCCAATAAACTTTTTCTACCAGCCATCACCAACCGTATCCGATGCTGCTGAAGTTTTGTATTTTCTAACAAAGATTGCCATAGCCAACAATCCAGAGCAGGTAAGACTTTTTCGTAGGTATCCAGAACCAGAACCACTGTCTTTCCAGTTTTCTGTGATCGCAATACCAATGCTTCGACAAAGGCTTTTGTTAGTTTAGGAATTGGATGTAACATCAAATCCTGCAATTCTGTGTTTTTCTTCGTCGCTCGATGCTGTTGTAATACCTTCCGCAAAAGATCTTTTCCTTTCAATGCAATTTCAAACGTTGTCTCTAGCATCGGTTTATTTAGTCCCGATATAGCCGCTATTGCACCTGCCCCTTGCTTGAGCAAGCTTTCTACCAAATCTAGCTGTTCTTTCTCTACTGAATTTTTACCCTCAATCGGTTGAGTTTGCAGTTGATTGGCGATTTGTTGATATTCCTTATAAAGCATCTGAAATGGATCATCTTTAGCTGGTATATCTACTTGCCAAAATCCCAATGGAGGTAACCGCTCGTGAAGCTTCACCATTAGCTCAATAGGCGTATTAATCCGCTCAGTTAATCCAAACGACACTTCTGTAAAATCAGCCTGTTGTCGATAGGTTTCTTTTAATCGTTCTTTAAGAGTAGTTTTACCCACACCACCTATACCCCAGATATAAAACATTACTGGATATAAGGCAGGATTAGCTAAAGCACTGACAAAGGAATTTTGTAAATCCTCAGCCGGTTGACGTGAAATGTAAGGAGTGGAATGAGCCATGATATGTGATTGACTAAATAATCCAGTTGTTACTCGTTTACGAAAAGAGGACGAACAAGATGAGCAGTGAGAAATGAGATAAAAATTTTTCTATATCCAGTTTCTGTCACTAGCTAAGATAGTTTTTCCAATACGGATAATTAGTTATCTTGCGTCGAAAAGATATTTATTTAACTTAGAGCTTTACCTAGATCTTAGCAAATTCTGCTGGCATTCTTGAAAAATGACTTGCAATAGCCCTAACACCCGATCTAGATCGCCTGTCGCATGGGGCATAGTTTGATAGGAATTTAGTTATGATAAGTTCTCTTGCATCCATAACCGAAAAGCCTTCATTGCTGCGCTACGTCCTTGGCTAAGACTCATTTCTAAAAACTGCGGTATGACATCGCGGATAGGAATATCACCAAAGATAGAACTGAACTGCGATTCGACATAATCGCTATCACGCAGGATATAAATTTTCAATGTCTCTGCGTATAACCAGAGTTCAGGTATGCCGAGGATGCGGTAAACATCAAACTTAGTTTTGGAAGTTACATCTACCTCGATCGCTAAATCGGGCGGTGGATCGATGGTCATGTCTAGTTTGCGGATACCACGCATAGCAACATTGTTTTGGATGTAGAAGCAGTCATCGGGTTCTAGTCCTGCAAGCTTGTCAATGCGCTTGAAGGTGGTGGAGCCAAACCCTTCAAAATCGATCTCCATTGTCTCCAGAAGTGCTTTTACAAAATCTCCAATCAAGACTTTAATTTTTTCATGTTCAGGTAAGGGCAAAGCAATTTCTAATACACCATTTAAATAAGCAATTCTCGATCTGCGCTTTTCGCCAAGGTCTTGGAGGATCGATTCAAATTGTTGCCAGCCGATTTCATGGAGGACTGTGCTTTGTCCTGCTAAGGTTTCAATCTGTGAGATTCGTAATAGGGTGGTCATCTGCGTATCTCCTAACTTTACTCATCCAGCGATCGCTATTTACAGTTTACGCTAGTTACTAGAAAAGATGAGTGGCGGCGCTTCGCGCCGCCACTCATTGTTGGGGGTTTATAATCATTATCAACATCTAATGCGATCGCTAAGAACTATGTCTCAACGCCCTGTAACTATAGATGATATTTTTGAGTTGTTTCGTGAAAGTGAACGCCAACGCAAAGAACAACAACAAGTTGTTCTTCAGTCTTTAGAAAACTATAAGCAAGCTTCAGAAGAAGCTTTGCAGAAGTACAAGAGCGCATCCGAGCAGGAAATGGCTGAACTCAAAAAAATTGTCGCACAGACAAATAAGCAAGTCGGTGGGATTACGAGTCGCTGGGGTGAATTTGTCGAAAATTTAGTTAGACCTGCGGCGGTGCGGATGTTTCGCGATAAAGGGATTGAAGTGCATTTTACAGCCTTGCGAGTGGAAGCTCAGGATGAAAATGGTTCTATCGAAATTGATATTCTCGCCGAAAATACTAATGAAGTGGTAGCGATTGAGGTCAAGTCTCATTTAGAAGTTCGCGATGTGAAGCGATTTTTAATCACTTTAGATCGTTTTAAACAGGCTCTGCCTAAGTATCAAAGTTACAAGCTCTATGGCGCGATTGCTGGCATTAAGGTGGATGAGCGAGCCGATGAATATGCCACACAGGAAGGGCTATTCCTGATTAAGCCTTCAGGGGATACGGTAGCGATCGCTAATGGTCAGGATTTTGTAGCAAAGACTTGGTGAACGGTTGTAGAATTAGATTATTAAAGAGGTAACTTATTATGAGTCAATATGTTTTGCTTCGTATTCAGTCTCTTCAAGAAGAGCTTGAAAGTTTAAAAAAGATTGTTAGTTCCCAACTGTTACATACTTCTCGCAAGAAAACTTCTATCAAAGGTCTATGGAAAAATTTTGAGATTTATGATGAGGATTTTACCGATGCGCGAATGGCTATATTTAAAGATGCGAATAACTGGCAAGAGTAGCAAATCAAATGGATACTTATTTGGTAGATACTCATGCTCTAGCTTGGTTTATTGCTGAAGATAAACGCTTATCACCCTTAGCTGAGAACATTCTTAATCAATCTCAAGAAGGCGATATTCAAATTTTAATCCCGACACTTGTTTTGGCTGAACTTGCACATATTGCGGAAAAAGGTAAAGTAAAGGTAACAGTTGAGGAGATTTTGCAACAAATTAATCAGGGAGATGGTTTTACGGTGGTAGCTTTCGATTTCCCTGTTTTTCAAGCGATGCTTACATTACCAAAAGAATGGGATATTCACGATCGCGTGATTGCGGCAACGGCTAGTTATTATCAGACAACGTTGATTACGAGAGATGAGATGCTAAGAGCTTCATCTAAAATAAAAACTCTCTGGGATTGAAATAGACAATGTAATTGAAATGATTAATCGCTGGCATTAAGGTGGATGAGCTGAATATGCCACACAGGAAGGGCTATTTCTGATTAAGCCTTCAGGGGATACGGTGGCGATCGTCAACGATCAGAATTTTGTGGCAAAGACTTGGTAAATTAGGAGATATCCTATTGCCAATATCAAGCAGAAAGAGATCGCTGCGCTAGTTTTTAAGCATCTATTCCTAGTTCTCTCAAGATTCGATCCATTTTGTCTTCTAGGTCAGATCGTTCCCATTCAAGCTGAGTTAACTCCCTAGCTTTTTCCTGAATGTCTATTGCTGTTCTAATAGCAGTAATATAACGATTAGCATTTAATTGATAATCATTTTTTTTAATTTCTTCAAGGGAAATAATCTTTGATACCCCTTGTTTCTCCTCAAAATCTTGCAAGACTTTAACTATATTGTCAATGTTCTTTTTATCTAGGCAATTTGTCTTTTTATTAAGTTTGTGATATTCATTGCTGGCATCAATAACTAATACTTTGTTTTTTCTGTCTTCAGGTTTATTTCGGTTTAAGATGAGAATTGCTGGAGAAATATTAGTGTTATATAGCAAGCTTGAAGATAATCCAATAGCTGCTTCAACAACATCTGATTTGAGAATATCTTCACGAATATTTTGTTCTAAACCAGATCGGAATAAAACTCCAGGCGAAACAAGTATAACTGCCTTGCCGAAAGGAGATGCAAGACTAGCTATAATATGTTGAACAAAAGCAAAATCTCCATTTGCTTTTGGTGGTATTCCATAGCGGAATCTCTCAAATTTATCTTTTCTACTAATTTGTTCATACCCCCAATCGTTAGCGTTAAATGGAGGATTAGCAACGACAATTTCAAACTGATCTAATCTATTATCTGCAATAAATTTTGGATCTCTTAATGTATCCCCATTCTTGATTTCAAAGTTATTAAGTCCATGCAGTAGAAGATTAATTTGGCAGATTTTATATACCTGTTCAACTATTTCCTGTCCAGACAAGTAAAATTTTGGAACTGCATTGTTTTTCTTTACTACCAATTTTGCACATTCAATTAGTAGTCCACCTGTTCCACATACAGGATCGTGAATAGGCAAGTTTTCTTGAGGATCAATTAATCTTGCTAGTAATTGAGTTATCCATTTTGTAGTAAAGTTTTGTCCTAAAAATTTTTCATCATCTGCCCCATAATCGATCAGACTCTCCGCAATTTCAGCATAACTCGAAAATAAGTCAAAGCCTTTCTTTCCGATGTTAGGATTACTAAATCCTGAAATCATTGCGTTGAGAATTCTTTCTGGGATTTTAGAAAAATTTGATTGTCCCAAAATGCACTTGAGTTTTGGATTAGCATCACTAATTTGATTAATAGTCTTATCTAATACCTCTCCCAGATTACTAGCTTTCACAAAGTTGTCCCAGCAGATATCGCTAGGCATTCGAGTAAAATATTTATCAATTTGATTGGACTGAGCATATGTTAAATCAGATATATATTTTAAAAACAATAGAGCTAAGCAATGCAATAACCAATCTTGAGTAGAAAGACTTGAAGTCTCTCTCAATTGAAATATCTCCTTTGTTAACAGTTTCCAATCTTGACTGGTATTCATACATTTTCTCCAAATAACTGAAACAAACTCTGTTCTGTAATTTGCTGTCGTATTTTTAAAGCATTTAAAGAAGTCTGTCTTAAACTATCCATCGCAAATAATAAATCTGCAATTTTAGATTGATTCTCTAAACTCGGTATAGGAATTTTTAATTTCCGTAATTGAGATAAAGAGATTGAAATTACTGTAGATGATCCTGTGATTGCTGATAACTGATTATGATAAAACCATTCTGAGTTTAAGATTGCGACCAAATAGCTCGGCAAAATTTGAGAAGAATTTTTACATCGGAGAACAGCCAAGTTGTTATCAGCAATACTACCCACAAAATCTGATGTTACTAAAGAAGTTGCCCCAATCTTGTAGCGAATAATCATGACAATATCATTTAAGCGCAAACCATATTTCCCTTGATCTACATTTGCAAGCTTTACTTCATCTAAGTCTCCTTTAAGGGTCAATCCGTCTAAGTGTTTTGGACTTATAAGATGACAGGACATCCCATTATCATTTTGATATCGCCTCACAGGAATACCTTGAGTCAGATTTACTACTTGCTCAATTGCTGAATACTGACAGTCAAGTTTAGCCACTGTATTTTTCATGTAGTTTTTATTTGATGACGGTTTATAGTTTCTTGAGAACATAATACCATGTTGCAAAAAAATATTTGTTTTGTACTATTGTAATATTACAAATGTGTGTTACCTTATAGTAGTACTTGTAAATTAGTGATTGCCATGACTACAGTCCATCAAAATTTAGTTGTAAGCACAAAGGATAGTCTTTTGGAAATGCCTAGAAACTTTACTGGCAAACCATTAAAGCTATGTGGAGAAAGAATAGTCATGTTTGTTGATGACTCAAACTTGTTCTATGCTCTCAGAAAAATCAGAGTCAGAAAGGATCTGAAAATATACCAAGATTTGAGGAATAGGCTTAACGTAGAAGACATATATATCTATATGAGTTTAAATCCTGAAAGTGAGACAGAGAAAAAACTAATCCGCTCTTTGAGGCGGATTAGTTTTCATGTTCATGCAAAACCCATAGTTCAAAGATTAGACGGGACTAGAAAGGCTAACTTAGATGTAGAGATTACGTGGGCAATGTGCAGCAAAGCTGATTCTTATGATGTCGTTATTCTCGTGAGTGGTGATGGTGATTTTTGCTGGGCTGTTAAACGCCTAAAGCAAATGGGTAAGTGTGTAGTAGTAGTTGGACTGAACTCTATGACAAGTCCATTACTCAAAAATGCTGCCAATTCCTATGTTGACTTGGAAAGTCTTTTTGATATCAAAGCCTCATAAGGTCACATCAAAAGCAGAGTAAGTTTCTTCAAAACTTGTGAGACTTACTCTGTTTAAGTTTAATAATAGAATGATTTAAGAAAATAAATATGAAACAATTTGCCTTTGTTAGTGATGCTGCTGAAAGAGAATTCAAAGATTTTCCAAAAGAAATCCAACAGCAATTTGGAACTAGTTTAAGAGCTATCCAAGACGATAAAAAGCCATTCTTACCAATACAGCTTCTCAGTAGCATTGGCGCTGGTATTGTTGAACTTAAAATCAATGGCAGTCCAGCTTTTAGGTGTGTCTATATAGCCAAATTTCTAGATACTGTCTTTGTCCTACATTCCTTTGAAAAAACAACTAATGGAGTAGATCGGCAAGCTATGAAAACCATTGAACAAAGGTATAAAGAACTGAAATCTGGACTAGACAAAATAAAAAAACAGAAATAGCTAGGCAACTTTTGCGAAATCTTTAATTTGAATCTTTATCGAAGCTTCCTCTAAACTTCTAAAACTAAACTCAGTCCTAAATCCAAGCTTATCAAGCATTGAAAAAAGCATATCCAAAGTGAACTTATCAATCTTGCCATTCACAATATCAGACACACGGGGCTGAGAAACAGCCAAGTTCTTTGCGGCTTCAGTCTGTGTCCAACCCTTACTTTCGATTATGTCGCGAATCATGATCGTCAAATCAGCCTTCAAAACCGACTTACTAGCTATCTCAGGCTCCTCGATCGCATGGAAAGGACTGTCATAAAATGTGATTGTCATAATTGATTGCTACTTAGATTCAATAATCACATATTATACAAAATTTTATATAACTAGTCAAATATAGAGGTTACTAAATCACAGCAATTCTCATTATGAAAATTTTGTCTTTATCTGGCGGCAACTATTGAGAATAGCCGCAATAGCGATCTTTAAAAAGCCGATGCTTTCGTTCAAAATTTGACGGCTTAGACAAATCAAAAGTCATAATGAGAATTGCTG
>NZ_LIRE01000068.1 GCF_001402795.1 Pseudanabaena sp. 'Roaring Creek' | reverse complement strand
TAAGTACCTCAGCATAATTAAAATCCAGATCTAAAACCTGCGGCGAACGCGCAGCGTTCGCCGCAGGTTTTAGGGATTTATATTTAATTAAGCCCACTTACTTAAGTAACGCAATTGATCGACTAGTTATTTCGTTTTACTTCGTTTTATTTCGTTGAGTGTTGACAAATACCTATGCTGGAATATCTGCCACCGTTAAATGACCATAACTTGCCCTATCCCGATACGATTCATCCGATCGTGGTTCATTTTGTGATCGCAATGGTGCTGTTTGCAGTGGTATGCGATGCGATCGGCTATTTCACTCGTAACCCTCGACTCTACGAAGTGAGCTGGTGGAATCTATTTTTTGCCACAATTTCGATCTTCATTGCCATTATCTTTGGACAGGTGGAAGCGGGATTAGCGGAGGCATACGCTGCCGTGGAGCCAACCTTGAATTTACATACCATTATTGGCTGGTCGCTCTCAGGAGTAATTGCCGCGATGACTGGATGGCGCTACGTACTGCGGGTTCGCGATCCTAAGGTGTTACCTGTTTCCTTTCTCGGTGCGGGTTTGTTTCTCACAGGAATAGTTCTTTTTCAAGTTTATTTAGGCGATCTACTCGTTTGGGTCTATGGACTACATACCGTACCAGTAGTAGAAGCTTTAAAGGAGGCTGGGTTGAAATGATTGCGACTTTAATCGATCAATTACATGGTCAATTGGGATTAAATGGGTTGCCCTATAGCATTCCCATCCATCCCAATCTAGTTCACATGACCCTTGGCTTATTTATTGTAGCGATCGGGTTTGATTTTGTGGGTGTATTTTTTGTTTTGGAAAAGCCTTTATTCAAGTTTATGGCGATTCCTGCGGCGAGGTCGAACTTTTTTGATGTCGGTTGGTACAACATGGTCGCTGCCTCAATTGTCACTTTCTTCACTGTTGGCGCAGGTTTTTACGAAATTCTGCTCGCTACGCCCGATGAGAATGTCAAAAGCGCTTGGGGTTTACAGGCGATGGAAACGATGATTTGGCATGGTGTCGGTGGTGTACTTTTATTGGCGCTGATTGTGGGTATGACGGTCTGGAGAGGATTTCAGCGGTTTCTTTGGCGCAAGGATATGGGTCAGCAAGTGCAATGGAGCTATCTGCTGGCAGGACTGTTCATCTTCGCGATCATGTTCGCTCATGGAACTTTGGGCGCACAGCTAGCCTCAGAGTTTGGGGTGCATATTACCGCCGATCGCTTGTTACGCTTGAGTAAGAATGTCGATCTCAATCAGTTACTGAAATAGGGAGATCAATTATTTTTATGAAACTACGCACGATTTTAACTTTGGTGGGTGTGGCGATCGCGATCGCCCTCATCAGTCTCTGGATGGGACAAGCTGCCTATACATGGTTCCCGCCACAAGCTTCCGCAGAATCGATTTTGGTGGATAACCTATTTAGCTTTTTGGTGACCTTAGGAACTTTCATTTTTCTTGGTGTCGTTGGCACATTGACCTATTCCATCTTGTTTCAACGCGCAGGGAAGTATGACTATAGCGATGGACCTCATATCGAAGGTAATGTCAAGTTAGAAATCATCTGGACAGCGATTCCCTTTGTCCTAGTGATTTGGATTGCTGCCTATAGCTATCAAATCTACGATCGGATGTCGATTTTGGGGCCAATGGAACATGATCATCATGGCTCGATGATGGCAGAGGCTCATGCTGATGAAGTTAGCGAAGCTAAATCGGAAGAGGTTGAGCAAATTCAAGTACTAGCGCGGCAATGGTCATGGGAGTTTCATTATAGTAACGGAACAGGTGAAGTCAGCAGTACAGAATTACATTTACCCAATAATCGTAGGATTAAGCTGGTTCTCCATTCGGAAGACGTGCTACATGGCTTGTATATTCCCGCTTTTCGGGTAAAGCAGGATGTGATCCCTGGACGTGATATTGATTTTGAATTTACACCTATTCGTGAAGGGAAATATCGCCTGCGGGATTCGCAATATAGCGGTACTTATTTTGCGGCGATGCAAACGGATGTGGTAGTGGAATCCCCTGAAACCTTTCAGAAATGGTTAGCGGATGCTTCTATCGCTACGCCTGTAACTGCCTATAATCGTGCCTCTAATGAATATGCTAAACGAGCTAATACAAATAATTGGGCAACGGTTATCCCTGCGGCTCCGCCTGTGGTGAATTATTCCAATTAACAAGCTATTCCAAGTTTTTCACCCAACCTCAGATAAGGAGAGCGTACCGTCTTGTCGCCCTGCAAATGCTCTGAGACTTCTAGTGTTTTAATCCTGATCGCAAAGACAAATAATCGTGAAGCGATCGCTGTATAACAAGTCATTGAAGCCGACAAAAGCGTGATATTTTAGCTAAGAGTGAAAGTTTTTCTGCCGCTCGATTAAGCCGTTACACTTTACAATCATGAAAGTTCAAATTGGTAAATACACTGTTGAAACTGGAGATGTTGGAAATAATCCATTTTCATTAAATGTTCTATCCCAATCTGATGCGGATGAAAGCCGATTAAAAGCGATTAAAAACGCGACTAGTCAAATCAGTCTAATTTCTAAGGGACGAGAAAAAGATAGGCAATTCTTGGCAGGATTAGAATCTGAAACTGAGGAGTTACATCAGGCAAGACAAGATGATAAGGATTATTCATCTAAAAAAATTCTTCGAGTATCTATATCTAACAGTGCAACTCAGTTGGGTGGAAAGCAACAAACTGGTTTCCAATGGGTAATGATTAGTGATAGTGAGTTAGATGATTTTTATCAAAATATCTGTGAACTCGCGCGTAAAATAGCGGTCAAAAGCTACTTGCCTCAACGAAAAGGTTTTTGGGGTAAGCTCTTTCGCTCTCTAACTGTCTCTATCGGTAGCCCTATGTTTGCGGCGTACCACATTGGAAAACTATGGAAGCAGAGTTACGATGTTGTTGTGTTTGAATGTGCTGAAACAGTTTTGGTTTCAGAATCTCAGATACAAAAATATCAGCCTCACATAGAAATAAACGAAGAAGAATATCCAATCGATCTATTTGAGCAAATTTTGCAGAGATTTTATTTGAATGATAATCAATTATGATTTTTCTACTCTTGGTGCGATCGCCGATCGCGCAGAGTGTGTTCATGAAATGAAAATACAACACACCTTATTTTTTTAACGAAATCAACCGATTCTCAGCAGTTTCTGGTCAGTTATAATGCCAGATAAGTCAGCGATCGAGGAAAATTCACAATCATGGCAGTCCATCAACCCCGCTATAGCAAAGAAGAATTTGCCCAACGTGGCGATCTGATTTATCAAACTCAAATTCGACCACAAATTGAATTGAGTAATCATGGCAAAATTGTAGCAATCGACCTTGAGACTGGAGACTTTGAAGTTGATGCTCGTGAAATAGTTGCTTGCAATAGGCTCGAAGCCCGTCACCCAGATGCTCAAATCTGGATTATTCGAGTCGGTTCTCGTCATGTTCGCCGATTTGGTGGACGGACAAAGAGAGCAGTATGATTGCAGGAATCGTTAATGCCGATTTTGAAGCGATTATTGCACTTTCGATATGTGGCTCTGATGGAAAGACTTACACGCAAGATGCGATAGTTGATACAGGTTTTAATGGTTGGCTGTCATTGCCACCAGACTTGATTGATCGGCTAAATCTGAAATGGAAAAGACGAGGACGCGCTATTCTTGGTGATGGCAGTGAATGCGTTTTTAACGTCTATGAAGCGGTTGTAGTTTGGGATGGAGATTATCTGACTATACCCATCGATGAAGCTGATTCAGAACCTCTTGTTGGAATGTCATTGATGGAGGGCTATCAGCTAACAGTTCAGGTACTTGAAGAGGGTAGTGTAGAAATCTGCAAAGTAAGTTCACTCAATAATTTATAGGTAAATCATGACAAACATTTCTATTGATGCGATCGCCGATCTTCCGCCCCATTCTGAGCAACCCGAAGACTGGCGGCGATTTTTTGGATTTAGTACCGATCATAAAGTGATTGGGATTCAGTATATCGTTACTTCTTTTATCTTTTTTCTCATTGGTGGCGTTCTGGCGATGGTGATAAGGGGCGAACTGATTACCCCTGAATCGGATCTAGTCGATCGCACCGTTTATAATTCCATGTTCACTATGCATGGCACGATCATGCTGTTTCTCTGGACATTTCCCGTACTTTTAGGAATATCTAATTATCTAGTACCATTGATGATCGGCGCTCGCGACATGGCTTTTCCTCGGTTAAATGCTGTTGCCTTTTGGATGGTTCCCGTATTTGGGATTATCCTGATGGCGAGCTTTTTCGTGCCAGGAGGTTCGGCTCAGTCTGGCTGGTGGGCCTATCCCCCCGTAAGTTTGCAAAATCCTACGGGAAATATTGTAAACGGTCAATTCCTTTGGTTGCTTGCCGTTGCGATTTCGGGCGTGGCTTCGATTATGGGTGCGATTAACTTCGTCACCACCATTTTCCGAATGCGAACTACGGGAATGACTTGGTTCCGAATGCCAGTGTTTGTGTGGACGGTGCTTGCAGCGCAGATTATTCAGCTTTTTGGATTGCCAGCCTTGACCGCAGGTGCAGTGATGCTTCTATCGGATTTGACTTTTGGGACAAGCTTTTTTGACCCAGCTAAAGGTGGCGATCCCATTCTCTTTCAACATTTTTTCTGGTTCTATTCCCATCCTGCGGTCTATGTAATTATCCTGCCCGTATTTGGGATTTTCTCAGAGATTTTTCCTGTTTATGCCCGTAAGCCGCTCTTTGGATACAAAGTCGTGGCTGTATCTTCGTTGATTATCACGGGATTGAGCGCTGTGGTTTGGGTGCATCACATGTTTGCCAGCGGTACACCTAGCTGGATGCGGATGCTATTTATGGCGACGACCATGCTGATCTCAGTACCGACGGGAATTAAAGTATTTGCTTGGGTGGCGACGATCTGGGGCGGCAAGATCAAGTTAACTACTTCGATGCTATTTGGATTAGGTGCGTTGGTGATGTTTGTATTCTCAGGAATCACGGGCATCATGCTCGCTTCGGTTCCTGTTGATATTCACGTAAATAATACTTACTTTGTGGTTGGACATTTCCACTATGTAATTTATGGCGCGACGGTTCTCGGTATCTATGCAGCGCTCTATCATTGGTTCCCAAAAATGACGGGAAGAATGTATTCCGAAGGTTTAGGGAAGCTCCATTTTATCCTCACCTTTATCGGTACTAATGCCTGTTTCTTTCCGATGCACCCCCTCGGTTTGCAGGGAATGCCCCGCCGCGTTGCTTCCTACGATCCCGAATTTGCCTTCTGGAATGTGGTCGCTAGTCTCGGTGGTTTTTTATTAGGAGTCTCGACTATTCCTTTCATTTTGAATATGATTGGCTCTTGGGTACAGGGTGAAAAAGCTCCCAAAAATCCTTGGCGAGCGATCGGTTTGGAATGGCTGGTTTCTTCGCCGCCATCCCATGAGAACTTTGAGGAGTTGCCGATTGTAATTTCGGAACCCTACGGCTATGGCAAAGATGAACCCTTAGTTTCTAATCCTGACAAATTGGAGGTCGCTCATGCAACCAGTTAATAGTTCTGTTGATAGTGCCAATCCCATTTTAGAAGTTACCCATGAAGCCGCACATCAAGAGCATTCAGACAATCGTATGTTCGGGTTTGTAGTCTTTCTGCTTTCCGAAAGTGTGATTTTCCTGAGTTTCTTTGCTGGATATATCGTTTATAAAACTACTTCTCTCAATTGGTTGCCTGACGGTGTCACAGGTTTAGAAATTAAAGAACCGACGATTAATACAATCATTCTCGTTTCCAGTAGTTTCACGATCTATATCGCCGAGAAATTCCTCCATAAGAATAATCTTTGGGGCTTTCGCGCCTTCTGGCTGCTGACGATCGCGATGGGTAGTTTCTTCCTCTACGGTCAAGCGGTGGAATGGAGTGGCTTAGCCTTTGGCTTTGGTGATGGTGTGTTTGGCGGTACGTTCTATTTGCTCACTGGTTTTCACGGTCTACACGTTTTAACTGGTGTGCTGTTGCAGTTAATCATGTTAGTGCGATCGTTCCTTCCTAATGAGTTTAGCAAGAGCTTGTATGGCATTGAGGCAACTTCGCTATTCTGGCATTTTGTCGATGTGATTTGGATTGCGTTGTTTACCCTAATTTATGTTTGGCAATAACTCGATCCCCCCTCCCCACCTTGTAAAGGGTGGCTTTAGAACAGTTTAGAAAATTCAAACAATTGAGTCCCCCTTTTTAAGGGGGATGCCGAAGGCAGGGGGATCGAACCTCCGCTTATATCAGATCCTACGAATTAGAGAAGGAGAACCCGATGATTATTGATGACCATTATTATGATGTGATTATTGTGGGAACTGGTGCGGGTGGAGGAACCCTTGCCTATAAGCTAGCTTCCACAGGTAAGAAAATTCTGATTCTCGAACGTGGTGACTTTATGCCCCTCGAAGAACAGAATCGCAGCAATATCGATATCTTTCAGCGCGATCGCTATCATGCTCCCGAACAATGGTATGACCACACAGGCGAGCCATTTTCACCGCAGACTAACTATGCGATCGGTGGGAATACTAAAATCTATGGGGCAGCGCTATTGCGGCGGCGCGAGAAGGATTTTGAAGAGGTCGCGCATCAAGCAGGAATTTCGCCAGAATGGTGCGTGAAGTATGACGAATTTGAGCCTTATTACACCGAAGCGGAAAAGCTGTATAAGGTGCATGGTGAGTCTCAAACTGACAGTACCGAACCAACTCACAGCGCTGATTATCCCTATCCTGCGGTCAGTCATGAGCCAGAGATGCAGAAGATCTATGAGGCGATCGCTAATCAAGGTTTGCATCCTTCCACAATTCCCCTCGGCTTGACCCGTCAAGAAGATGACCCCACTAGCGACTCTGAAGAAAGTTGCCTCGTCCCTTCCTTAAAGTCGGCAAATGTCACCTTGAAAACCCAAGCCAAAGTAATCAGTCTCCATACCAATCCATCGGGGCGATCGGTGAAGGGAGTAGAAGCGGAAGTGGGCGGACAGTCCTATCTCTTTTTAGGCGATATCGTCGTGCTTGCCTGTGGTGCGATTAATTCGGCGGCGCTACTGTTGCGATCGGCAAATGATTCCCATCCTAAAGGGCTTGCCAATAGCTCCGATCGAGTGGGACGGAACTTGATGAAAAGCCTGTTGTCATCAGTAGTTCAACTTAGCACGAAGCCCAACAATGGTTCTTTCCAAAAATCCATTTATGTGAATGATTTCTATTGGGGTGATGCAGATTTCCCCTGTCCAATGGGACATATTCAGAACTCTGGCGGACTACTCACCGACATCATTTTTGCGGAATCTCCTCCCGTATTCTCCATTGTTGCGAAGCTCATGCCCAACTTTGGATTGAAGCAGTTAGCGACGCATTCGATCGGTTGGTGGGCGCAAACGGAGGATTTGCCAGACTCGAATAATCGGGTGCGCCTTGAAAATGATAAAATCCATATCGATTACAATCCCAATAATACGGAGGCTCACGATCGCCTAATTTATCGCTGGACTGATGTTTTAAAAAATATCGAAAAGTCCCTAGATGGCTTCCGTACTGGTTTCCTTCATCCCCGTTCTGAGTCACCTTTGCAAGTGGTCGCCAATCAATGCGGAACCTGTCGCTTTGGTGACGATCCCTTAACTTCGGTTCTAGATCGCGATTGCCGCGCCCACGATCTCGATAATCTCTATGTGGTAGATGGTAGTTTCTTTCCATCTAATGCGGCGGTGAGTCCTGCTTTGACGATTATTGCTAATGCTCTAAGAGTAGGCGATCGGTTAATTGAGAGGTTGAGATAGTTTGTAAAAGCACTTACTATTAAATTTAATGATAGTAAGTGTTAATTTGATTTACAGTTAACATCAAAAATCCATAAAGCTAATTGAATTAGTTAAAATATATCATAGAGAATGAAAAGTGAATGTTTTATCCATTTAAAGTCAATCATACATATACAAGGAAAGAAATTAAACAAACTGTTGGTGTTGACGAAAACAATAAAGGTGGGGACTGGGATACAGGGTATACTTCACATGAAGGAGATTGGTTTATTTTCGCCAACATTGGGAAGTCTGGCACAACAGGACATGACTATCATAATCAATGGATTGAAAATAAATATAAATTAGAGTGGTATACAAAGGGAAATCGTGCACTTCACAATGAAACCACAATAAATCTATTAAGCCCAGATACAAATAAATACATTTTTTATCGTACAAGAACGACTGACTCATTTATATTTGCTGGCTTAGGTATTGCTGAAAAACATGAAGGAAATAAACCCGTTAAAGTGCTCTGGCGAATAGAAACTGATCTAATTTCAAAATCATCTAATCCAATTTCTACTTCTATAAATGCGGAGAGAATACTTGCTGAGCCTCAAATTGTATACGATGTTCTATCTAATACTGCTAGACAACAGAAAGAATATATATCTTCAGAAGAATCAAATATTGATTCAGACAAGATTGAATCTCCGAATATCATGATGCGTCAAATTAAAGAACGTAGAGGACAGAAACAATTTAGGCAGTCTCTTAGACAAGTTCATGACGATAAATGTATGATTACAGGCTGTGATATTACAGATATTTTAGAAGCAGCACATATATCTTCATACAATAGTGACTACAATAACCATATTACAAACGGACTTTTGCTAAGAGCAGATATTCATACTCTGTTTGACTTAGATTTACTTGGGATTGAACCTAATGATCTCACTATTCACCTTCATCCAACTGTTAAAAAAGATGATTATGCTCAGTATGAAGGGAAACGTTTGTCTTGTGCTATTCAGCTAAATCGACAATCTCTCGACTCAAGATGGCAAAGCTTTAAGTATCGTCTTAGGAATTAGCGACTATTGACGAATGGCAATCGTTTGGTGAGTGATTAGGCGATCGCGTTTTACTTTTGTGATTTGGCGATCGCGTTTTTTGGGGGTGGTTGGGCGATCGTGTTTTGGTTGGTTGGGCGATCGTGTTTTTTGTGAGGGATTGGGCGATTGCGTTTTTGGGGTGGGTGATTGGGCGATCGCTATTTAATAATTAATAAACCTCATCATGACTCCCAATATCAACCAAAAAAATCACCATTTCCAACAACTTCTCATCTTCGGAAAACCTAAAAACAATCCTACAGTCATAAGCAACAGAACAAGACCACAACCCCGCTAAATTCCCTCCCAACTTGTGAGACTTTAATGAAGGTGTAAACGGATCATCTCCCAAGAGTCTCAATGCTTTTACAATTGCCTCAGTTAACTGTGGATTTTTCTTTGTAATTTTTTTGAAAGACCGTTTAAATCCGTTACTCCAAACAACTTGCATCATCATCCCCCAGTAAATCAGCAATCAAATCATCCACACTTCCTTTTTTTGCCGTTCCATTTTTAAATGATCTCATCACCTCCTCAGAATTAGCCAAAATCTCCTGTCGCCGATTCTCAATCCGTCGCTTACGGATTAGCTCAAATAAATAATCCTGATCTTCTACTGATAAACTCTCAATAGAATCAATAATTTGCTGAAAGACCATCATAAGACTTCCTTAACTATTACAAAATTTCTTAACAACTATCTTCGGTATATTTCTAATTCTAACTCATTAACATTAAACGATTCTAGACGATCTCTTTTTTGGTGAGTCAGGTGATTGGGCGATCACGTTGTACTTTTTTGTGAGTGGTTGGGCGATCGTGTTTTTGATGGGTGATTGGGCGATCGTGTTTTTGATGGGTGATTGTGCGATCGTGTCTTTTGTGGGTGATTGGGCGATCGCGGTTTTTGGTGAGTGGTTAGGCGATCGTGTTTTTTGTGGATGGTTGGGCGATCGTGTTATTGCTTAATTATGCTAAAGTTAGACTAAGCAACGGTTAGAGAAGACATGAAATACCCTTTTTACACCCTATCTAAACCAGTAGTAGGTAGCGAAGCGAAAAAACTAGCCCTAGCAATTAAAACTGGTGGCAGCATATCTAACGAAGCAGCGATCGCCACAGCAAAAAGAATTGCCGAACGCCGCAAGAATCGCAAAATAACCCATGCCACCAACACCTAAGTTTTCTGGCATAGATTTTTCTGAAGTCGAAGTAGAACAGCTAAATGCTGACTTAAGAGCATTAGGTCAAGGATTTCGGTGCGTTCGAGGAGAGTTTGTCACTTACTGGAAACAGGGGCGGATTCAAAGAGAAGTTGATGCACAATTGAGTCAATGTTGGCTCATTCGTCATAACGAATCATTAGCAGGTTATATAACGCTCCTAGCTGACAAGTTAGAAGGAGATGAGCAACTACTTGCCGCAGAAGGAGTCCAGTACCGTACATTTCCCGCCGTAAAAATAGGCTTATTAGCTGCCGATCAAAGAGCAAAAGGAGCAGGTCGCCGATTAGTCGAGTGGGCTTTGGAATATGTAGCTACAGAATTAGTCATTACATTAGGTATAAGATTCATGACCGTTGATGCGCTCTATGACACCGATCCAGAAACACCATATGATGCGTCTGGATTTTACGAGCAATTTGGATTTCGATTTGTAAACTCAGAGGAAGAGTTACCTCCTTCAGTTCCATATCGCACTATGTACTTCGATCTCAAACCTTTAATTGATCTAATCAACGAATCTTGAAAATCGCAGTTTTGATGAGTTGGTTGGGCGATCGTGCTTTTGGTGAATGGTTGGCGATCGGGTTTTGGGTGGATGATTGGGCGATCGCGTTTTTTGTGAGTGGTTGGGTGATCGTGTTTTGGTTGGTTGGGCGATCGTGTTTTTTGTGAGGGATTGGGCGATCGTGTTTTTTTGGTGTGTGATTGGGCGATCATTATTTATACAGACCGCATTTTGCTATGCTAACTAAGGATTTGCTAATATTGAGTAAACTTATTCGCTGAGTAAAAAACTATGGAAATTTTACTAAATCCAGAAAGGCAAAAATTTATTCAGAAGCAATTAGAGGTTGGAAAGTATCGCAACCATGACGAAGCCATCAACGTTGCCCTTCTTTTACTAGAAAAACTTGATCGAGAATATGCTGAATGGTTAGAAGAAACTCGTCAAAAAGTTGCCATAGGCATAGCTCAACTAGAACGTGGTGAAAGCCTTGATGCAGAACAGGTAATCGATGGAATTCTAGATCGATTTCGTCAAGCCAAGGAGATGGTTAAGTGACTCGTCCACAAATCTCCAAAGCAGCTTGTCAAGACTTGGATACAATCGCTGAATACTTCCTGACAAGAAATATAGATGCAGGAGAAAGATTCTTTCAAGAATTTAATCAAAAATTCAAGTATCTCGTTAACTTCCCTTTCATCGGAAAGAGTTACCCATCAATTAGTAATGGATTAAGAGGATTACCAATACAAGGGTATATAATTCTTTACCTTGTTACCAAAGATAATCAACTTGAAATTGTGCGCGTTGTGAATGGTAGGCAAGATCTAGAAAATTTATTTAATGAAAATTAAGCGGCAATCTGAAGGCGATCGCGTTTTTGGTGGGTGATTGGGCGATCGCGTTATACTTTTTCCCAAAAATCAGCGATATAATATGTTTGAAGATAAATTTGTACATTTTGTGATGGCGTATGAGTCTTACAATCAATTACGATCAAGCACTTAATCAGTTCTCAGAAATTTGTGATCGCGTGATTGCAGAAAACAACTTTGTGATTTTGGAACGTGGCGATCGCGAAAATGTTGCAGTGATCTCTGCTAAAGAGCTATCGAGTTTGCTTGAGACTTTACATTTACTTAAATCTCCTAAAAATGCAATTCGTTTATTTGAAGCTTTAGAAGAAGCGGATTCGAGAACAGTTTTGCCGAAAACGTTGAATCAACTCAGTCAGGAGGTGGGACTTGGTAGTGCCAAAGAAACCGCGTGATGCAGTTTTTGTGTCACAATTCAGGCAAGATCTAGTGTATCGGGTAAATACAGATCGTAAAACTGCTATTCGAGCGATGGAATTAGTTGAATCTATTCTTGATGATCCATTTAAGGGAATTGGCAAACCTGAGCCTCTCAAATATGTTGGCGAAAACACATGGTCAAGAAGATTAACTCAAGAACATCGAATCGTCTATCGCATTAAAGATGATCGCATTGAGTTTCTTCAAGCTCGTTATCACTATTAGACGATTGCTTTTTTTGTGGATGATTGGGCGATCACGTTTTTAGTGAGTGGTTGGGCGATCGCGTTTATACAATCAAACTCAACCCATTACTCTTTCTTTCGCCTTCTCATAAGCAGGATCGTGAGTATCGAAACTAATCACTCTTACCCTTTTCGGCGCAGGTTTTTCAAAAATCCGATAGACCAACCTATATTCCGCATCATCAAAGGGAATCTCCAAAGCATGATAACCGCGCAAATCACCCTTTAACTTATGGCAACTCAAAATCCCTCCAGTATCAGGACATGACTGCAAAATCGGCTTGAACAAACCCTCAAAATCAGTCTTCAAAACTATCGGCAAAATTGGCAAATCTTCTGATATTACAAGCGGATGCACCTGCAAAAAATACTTAGCGCGTATAGCCACGCAGCTTAATCTCCCTATTCACCTGTTCCAAATCAAACTCTTCATCTAGAGTTCCCATTGTCACCCATTCATCTTCTTTAACGGGTTCAGCAATGCGATCAATTGCCTTAGACTCAGCAGAACTCAAAACCAATCGATTTTCTCTTTGTAACTTCTCTGCGATCGCTTCACGCAACCAATTCATCCGCCCCTGTGAAGGCAAACTATTAAAAACATCTGAGGGCAAAGACACTGTGACGCGCTTAGTTATGCTTTTTGCTTTCACTTAAGTACCTCTTCCAATCAATCCTCTAGAATATTTTATCCTAGTGTAATAACTATTGACGATAGAGTTTTTGGTGAGTGAATGGGCGATCGCGTTTTAATGAGTGGTTGTGTGATCGCGTCTTTTGTGGGTGATTGGGCGATCACGCTTTGGGTGAGATGGGTGATTGGGCGATCGCCTATCAATATTTGCTAAAATATTAAATGCAGTTAAATATCATAAATTTATGTTTAGAGATTCAAAGTTTATCAGCAGATCTCTCGATGTTATGGGTGGTACGACTGTATTCTCAAATACAAGAGTTCCAGTGCAAACACTTTTGGATTATCTCAAAGCAGGAGAGTCCATTGATGATTTTTTGGATGGTTTTCCAACTGTGACTAAAGAACAAGTTATTTACTTTTTGGAAGAGTTAGGAAGAACATTTTTCAGTGCGGCGGCATAATATGAGAATTCTTTTGGATGAATGTATTGATCGTCGATTCGCTAGAGAAATTATTGGCTATGAATTAAAAACAGTTCCGCAAATGGGCTGGGCAGGAGTCAAAAATGGGAAGCTTCTAGCTCTTGCCGTAGAAGAGTTTGATGTCTTTGTAACAGTTGATCGAAATTTATCTTTTCAGCAAAATATACCTCAATTCGATATCGCGGTAGTGGTCTTACAAGCACCATCAAATAGTTTGGCGGCTCTAAAGCCTTTAGCATCAAATCTTTTAGCTGCTCTAGGTTCAGCAATTAAAGGTCAAGTTACTGTTGTTACAGGATAATGTGGTTGGGCGATCGTGTTTTTAGATGGTGATTGGGCGATCGCTTGTTTAGTTGATTTTTTGTCGATCTAACTCTAATAAATTTCCCTGCGATGCCCAACCCTAGCAATGAAGATTAACTGATTTTCTACATCAAATTCATAAATGACTCGATAATCTCCTACTCTCAGCTTATAAAATCCAGACCACTGACCAGTAAATGGTAGTGGCGAAATCTTTTCAAAATTAGCGCTCAACCATTGGATTTTCTTCAGAATTCGCCCACGCACAACCTGAGAAATCTCATCTAAATCATCTATAGACTCTGGTTCAAAACTTACTGAATAAGCCATTTATTGATCTATTCCATATCTTTTGTATACTTCTGATGCTGGAATAGTAGCTCTTCCCTCCATCCGTTTTTTTCGTGTGTTTAGCAAGCTCTGCATGAATGATTCTTTGATTTCTTTACCCTGATCAGGATCGCCAAAGTATTCATCCAAACGTTCATCCACAGTATTACGGATTAAAGTTTGTAGTTGCTCTACAGTCAAGTCTTTTACTTGCATAGTTTCTACCAACGATGAAATATACGGGTGATTATAGCAATTTTTAGGTCATGGATAGGCGACGCGTTTTTGTGAAGTGGATAGGCGATCGCGTTTTGGGTGGATGATTGGGCGATCGCCTTTAAGGGAAAAACTTGTAGATATCCTTACGGTGCAAAAATCGAACAAAGATTACATCATTTTCCACAACTTCTATCCCTACCCTGTAATCACCTAAATGAATGCGATAAAAACTATCATATCCCTGCATCTTTTTTAGATTATTGATTTCCCCCAAAGACTCAGCTTGCTTACAGGTCAAAATTATCTGCTTCAACCTTGCCAAAAGATTACGATCCTTGACTAACTTCAAGTCCTTTTCAAACCTAGACTCAAACCTAACATTCATGCAACATCACCATCTAGAAGCGCAAAGATATTCTCTTCAGGCACAAACTCATTTTTCCTACCCTCAGCGATCGCATTCCCCAAACCGACCTCTTCTAAAGCATCTTGGAATATTTCCGCAAAAAGCTCTTTTCTAGTCTTAATTAAATCAATTAAGATTTCAGTGAGCATTTCTCTTGTCTTCTCATCGTTAAGGAATATTTGCATATTCAAACCCTCATTCATAAACCAAGTCTATATAATTCTAGCTTTATAACATCAAACAGTTTATGGCGATCTCATTTTTGGGTGATTGGGCGATCTCATTTTTGGGTGATTGGGCGATCATGATTTGATTGGGTGAATGGGCGATCGCGTTTTGGGAGATTGAATGATGGGGCGATCGCGTTTTGAGGAGTGATTGGGCGATCGCGCTTTCCTAAGAGCAATGCTTTGCTTCATCCTATTTTGTTCGGGCGAAGTTTTTCGTTACCAAAAATGCAACTGGTTAGTGACCCTTTGAAATTGATGGGAGAATCAATCTTAGGAAATATCTCTTGGAATATCTTGGAATATTAATTGGTTCAGCATAATTAAAAACCAAAATTAGAGAACATATCGCCCACTTTATGGGTGATACGTTCTTCTAGATTTTAAGTTTACCTTAGCTATTTACAGCAATTATTAATCGAGCGAACCATAAGAAATCTTAGAAAAAAGTTGCGAAGCAACTTTTTTAAAATTCTCGATCTGGGCTTGAGAGTAAAGCACTGTAAGGGCTCGATCCTTTTTTTGATTTAAAAATGCCGATGGTGGCTAGGAGTGAAATTACCTTGAAACAGATTCAATCTATTAAGCCGATTTATATTGTCCTCCCTATGGCAATGCTTTTGATGGGAGCGATCGCCCATCGTACCCTTGCTCAGACAAGTCCGATCGCTAAACCTCAAACATCTTCTAGCACTTCTATCACTATGATTAAATCGGGAATTATCGAACCTATTAGCGATCGCAATTCTAGAACTGAGCCCAGCAAAGATCGCCCAAAAGATCGTCCAGTTGGTGGGCTATATGCTTTGACCACTCGTCCGCGCAATGAAGCCTCATTTACCCTGACCCATACCGATGTTCGCGGCAAGATATCGGGCAATATCTCACGTGTAGAAGTTACCCAAACCTTTCAAAATCCCTATGATAAGCCCCTAGAAGCGATTTATGTATTTCCGCTACCCGATCAAGCTGCCGTCGATGATATGGAAATAAAGATTGGCGATCGCACGATTAAAGGAGATATTAAGAAGAGGGAAGAAGCTAAGGCAATTTACGATCGCGCTCGTCAAGAGGGACGTACTGCAGGATTGCTAGAACAAGAACGGGATAATATTTTCACCCAGTCACTCGCCAATATCAAACCAGGAGAGGAAATTAAAGTCACAATTCGCTATACCGAAAGCCTAAAATTTGAGCGCGGTGATTACGAATTTGTGTTTCCCTTGGTAGTTGGTCCCCGCTATATTCCTGGACAAGCGATCGACGAGCTGGGTAACACGACTAAGGTTCCCGATGCTTCGCGCATTACCCCTCCTGTCGCTAATCCCGAAACAATCTTAGCCGCCGATGTTATGGTCAATCTGCAAATTGATGCAGGGGTTCCCATCCACAATCTTTACTCTACTTCCCATCGTTTAGATGTGAAAAATAACGGCGAAACGGTGCAGATAAAACTGGCAGATGGAGACACTATTCCGAATAAAGATCTCATCGTGCGCTATAAAGTTAGCGGCGATCGCACTGCACCTGCGGTGCTTACGACGACCACTGATCAAGGAGCTCATTTTGCGACCTATTTAATTCCTGCGATCGCCTATCGCTCCGATCAAATCGTGCCGAAGGATGTTGTATTTTTGATGGATACATCAGGCTCGCAATCGGGAGATCCGATCCTGAAGTCCCGCGAACTCATGCGCCGTTTTATCAATGGGTTAAATCCTAACGACACCTTCACGATTATTGATTTTTCTACCACTACCCACCAGCTTTCGTCCTATCCATTAAAAAATACTGTTGCCAATCGCCAAAAGGCAATGAATTATATCGATCAAGTGGATGCTAACGGTGGCACTGAATTAATGAATGGAATTAATGCTGTAACCAATTTTCCTGCCGCTAGTGATGGTCGATTGCGGAGTGTGGTGCTGATTACGGATGGTTATATTGGCAATGACAATGAAGTGATTGCCGCCGTTCAAAAAAATCTCAAACCAGGGAATCGTCTCTATAGTTTTGGTGTAGGTAGTTCCGTAAATCGCTATCTTTTAGAAAGGATTGCGGAAATGGGGCGTGGGACATCGAGGGTAGTGCGACAGGATGAGCCAACTCAAGAAGTTGCCGAGAAGTTCTTCCGTCAGATTAATAACCCTGTCCTGACCAATATTCAAGTGCAGTGGGAAGGTGAAGGAACAGTTCCCGAAATGTATCCTAGTAATCCTCCCGATCTCTTTGCCGAACAGCCTTTAACTATCTTTGGTAAAAAAGGCGATCGCGCCAATGGCAAGCTCAAAATTACAGGCATCGCCGCAGGTGGCGAACGCTACCAGCAAACCATTAATGTCAATTTTGGCGATCGCAATAGTAATCTTGGTATTGCTCAACTCTGGGGACGCGCTCGGATCAAAGACTTAATGAATCAGATGTTTGCTGGAGAAGTAAAGTCTCTGGTTGATGCCGTCACGCAAACGGCCCTGGACTACCGATTACTTTCCCAGTACACCGCCTTTGTTGCGGTCAGTGCCGAAGTGCGAGTTAACCCAGACGGGGGGAAGGTGACAGTACAAGTACCTGTCGAACTGCCTGAAGGAGTTAGCTATGATGGTGTCTTTGGTGGTGAATCCAATGCTCTGCCTAAGCCTGCTCCCATGATCTCCCCATCTCAATCCTATAATGCCCCTTCGCCAGCGCAGGGTTCATTGAGAACGCTTTTACCATCCCCTCTACCCGCTGCTCCCAGCACCGATACAAAAATCAGTAAACAAGTTGCCTCTGGTACTGTGAGCGATAAGACTGCCAACGAATCAGTATCTATTCCTCCTGTACAGGTAGTAAGTATCACAGGGCTGGTAGGTGCTGATATCGCAACTGCTCAACAGGCGATCGCTCAACAGTTACAATCTATCAATGTACCTGCTGGTCTTAAGGGAATTGTGATTTTAGAGATCGCCATTCAGAATGGTAGGCTGACAAGGTTTGTATTGGATGATGGGGCTTCGACGCTAAAGGATCGAACATTTGTGGAGTTGCTTCAGCGCTCGCTGCAAAATGTCGTACTCCCTGCAACCGCAAGCGGCACAGTCAGATTGACTCTAAACGTGACCGCTAATTAGTAATACCAAAGCTCAAAATGGCGTAGCCATTTTGAGCTTGGAAAACCCTGACTGGGTTTGGTTTTTATAGCTGCCGCCAAATGTATCAGGAAAAACAAAAGAGTGTTGCCGCGCTCCGCGCGGCAACACTCTTTTGTTTTTTGTCTTAACAAGACTGGTGGCAGCTATAGATACAGAAGATACAGCGCTTTGCGCTCAAATTATTGAATGAAAGTGAACTTGCCGCTGTTGCCGTCAGCATCCATTTTAATCTGGGCGACAAAAAATTGCTTCTGCACGATCTCACCTTCGGGAGTGAAAGAAATCTCTCCAATAGGAGTGACATATTTACCCGCTAATATAGTGTCGTTGAGCTGAGTGCGCAGTTGAGGTAAGGCTAGGGTACTCAACTTCGTGGTCTTGTCAAGAGTTCGTAAAGCTTCCACAAATACCTGTACGCCTGTAAAGGTTTGAGCGGTAAACTGCGGTGGTTCTTTCTTATTCTGCTCGGTATAGATTTGGCGGAATGCTTGATTTACCTCATTTTTTAGTTCGGGACTATAGGCTTGAGCGATAATAATACCGTCACAGAGAGCCTTACATACGGGCAAAATATTGGAAGTATTTAACCCATTACCACCGATGATTAAACCCTTATAACCCAGTTCTCGCAGTTGTTTGACGAGGTTGCCACCATCAGCCGAAAGCCCCGAAATGATGATTAAATCAGGTTTGATATTGATGGCATTGGTTACTTGGGATTGGAAATCGGTATCAGTGGTTTGGAAGGTTTGTACGGTTGCTAGTTCTAAGCCCTTTTGTTTTACGGTCTCTTGGAAAGTTCCTGTTTCCGATTTACTAAAAGCATCGTTTTGGGCATAGAAGACAGCGACCTTCTTAATTTGAGGATTGATTTTGAGAGCCGCATCGATCGCATTAGGTGCAACTACTGCGACAGGAGCAGATACCCGCGAAATGTATTTACCGATCTGCGGAATACCCTTAGCAGTATTTGACGGGGCAATGACGGGAACACCTGCTCGTTCGGCGATCGGATCGGCGCTAAAAGCCTGTTGTGACAAGGTAGGTCCCACGATACCGACCACTTTATCTTGGGAAATTAGCGTGTTAAAAGCATTAATTGCGCCCTGTTCATCGCCTGCAGTATCTTGGAAAATTAAACGGATTGGTGTGCCATTGATGCCACCCTGCTTGTTGAAGTAGGTTTCTGCAATCTTTGCACCTGTAACTTCTTCCTGCCCTAGCAATGCAACATTACTAGTCTGGGCGAGAGCGATCCCGATGGGGATTGAGTTTTGACTATTGCTTGGGCTATTAGGTGTATTGTTGGTCGTGGGGTTTGTTTGTCCGCAAGCTACTATCAGTAGACAGGACATCAAAGCCGCGATCGCATAGCCAAAAAATTTTTTCATAACTATAGATGTAGAAGCCTTATATAAAATATTTGTTACAGTCGTCTATCAAAGTAAGTCTATCAAAGTAAGTAGTTCAGCATAATAAAAACAAAATCAGAGAGTACCGCCCGCGTAGCGGGCGGTACTCTCTTCTAGGTTTTAAGTTTACTTATGCCT
>NZ_LIRE01000646.1 GCF_001402795.1 Pseudanabaena sp. 'Roaring Creek' | reverse complement strand
GACGTCGGTGAGCGCCGGGGCCGTGCTGCTCGAAGGCAAGGAGGTCAACGCGCCTGGCCCCGAGCGAGCCGTGGTCTTCCAGAACCATTCGCTGCTGCCTTGGCTCTCCGTCTACGACAATGTCGCGCTCGCCGTGAACAAGGTCTTCGGCGGCGTGAAGGGTAAGGCCGAGCGGCATGACTGGATCATGCAAAATCTCGACCTCGTCCAGATGGCCC
>NZ_LIRE01000645.1 GCF_001402795.1 Pseudanabaena sp. 'Roaring Creek' | reverse complement strand
CCACTCGCTGCATGACTTCATCACTCATGCCGACCTCGATGCGCCGCTGATCGTCTCGTGCTACCACGGCAACTCCAGCCAGGGCGCTGCCGCCTATCTCGCAGGCCAGGGTTTTTCCGAGGTCTACAGTCTCGACGGCGGTTTCGAGCTTTGGCGCGCCACCTATCCAAGCGAGACGGCCCAAAGTTCCGAAGAATAAATTTCTTCATGCGGCAGGCCGCGTCCTCTCTGGCCTGCCGCCACTTCCCGATGCACGGTAACATCCAGTTATCGTTGTCCCGCCCTTGACGCTCTGCAGAACGAACTATTCTGTTACTCAGGCCATCCCACTGAAGG
>NZ_LIRE01000644.1 GCF_001402795.1 Pseudanabaena sp. 'Roaring Creek' | reverse complement strand
GTATCCCTATCTGCAGTCCGAGCTGTTCATCCGCTGGGAGCAGAGCGAGCTGGAAGGCGTGATCGACCAGTGGCTGGCGGCCTTCGTCGAGCAGGGCCTGCTCAAGGTTGAAGGTGACGTGTACGTGCGCCCGGCGCCGAGCTCGCGCCAGTTCGTGCTGCTGACCCTGCTGTCGCGTTCGGTGGCGCAGACCCTGCAGCGCTTCTACATGGCCATCGCCCTGCTGCTCAACGCCGGGCAGAACGCGATCAGCGCCGAGGAGCT
>NZ_LIRE01000643.1 GCF_001402795.1 Pseudanabaena sp. 'Roaring Creek' | reverse complement strand
CGCGGAGAGCCTCACAAGCAGGGGAAGTCTGATGTTTGAACGCATGCGAGAAGATATCCAGAGCGTTTTTCACCGTGATCCGGCAGCGCGTAATGCCTTCGAGGTGGTGACCTGCTACCCAGGCCTGCACGCCACCTGGCTGCATCGAGTGGCCCATGCGCTGTGGCGTTCGGGCTGGAAGTGGCCGGCGCGAGTGGTGTCCAATTTCGGGCGCTGGATGACGGGGATCGAGATTCATCCGGGGGCGAAGATCGGGCGGCGTTTCTTCATTGATCACGGCATGGGTATCGTCATTGGTGAGACTGCCGAGATCGGTAACGACGTGACGCTCTATCAGGGTGTGACCCTTGGTGGCACTAGCTGGAACAAGGGCAAGCGACATCCGACGCTTGAGGAT
>NZ_LIRE01000642.1 GCF_001402795.1 Pseudanabaena sp. 'Roaring Creek' | reverse complement strand
GCATCGCCCAGATTCTCCGATCGGGGTGGTACAGCCGGGTGCATGTGAAGAGCGTCGAGAGCCACCACACGCGAGCGCTGCTGACGAGCCGCAAGGTGATGCAGCGCAAGTGCATCGACCTCGAGAACGAGATCCGTGGCCTGTTGCGGATCTTCGGCGTCGTCCTGCCTCTCCGGCTCTCCCGAGGCGCTTTCGATGCCGCTGTGCGCGAGACGATCGAGGTCGATCCTGCGCTCAGCCATGCGCTCCTGCCAATGCTGGAGGCGCGGGCGGTGCTCTTCGAGACCTTCACCGAGCTTGATCGGCGGGTGAAGCGGGCTGCTCGCGAAGACGCGATCTGTCGGCGCTTCATGACCGTGCCGGGCGTTGGTGAGATCACCGCCCTCAGCTTCAAAGCTGCCGTGGACG
>NZ_LIRE01000067.1 GCF_001402795.1 Pseudanabaena sp. 'Roaring Creek' | reverse complement strand
CAATCAATTCTTGGGGTTTGATTTGTCCTAAGTCAAGTGACTGTAGCTATAAGTAATGTGCAAAAATTATGCAGATTCACAAATCTTGATAATCAAAGTTACTGACTTGTAAGAAAATCAGTCATAACAAGATGCAATAACAGACTTTTTACTAAGTCTTGACTACCCAAGAATTGTGCCAACGAAATTTATTTTTTTAAATTTTTTTAATAGAGATTTATTTTTTTGTTTTTTTATAAAAAATTATGTATAAACCTTTCTTGAAACACTTAGAGCAATCGCTATTTCAGAGGTTTGACCTGCAAAGTCGATTGATACCAGCAGGTCTAGATTCTTGTACGAGTGAACGTGGTCGTAACCCCGCAACGATTCGGAGTTGGTGCTATCAATGTCCCGAACTTCGCAAAATTCGCTATACGTATATTGATGCAGGAGCGAGCGCTCAAATTTTTAATAGTGTTATCTATCCCAATTATCAGTACGATTTACCTTTGCTAGGGATTGATTTCTTGTCTTTTGGAAATGTCAAAAACCTTATTGTGATGGACTTTCAGCCACTATTTCAGGATGCGACATATCTCGAAAAATATATCCATCCTCTTGAGGCTTTGCATGATAAGTATCCAGAACTCTCTCAGAACTTGGAGATGAAGTTTTATGATGCTAATCAGTATTTCTCCAAGTATTTACTATTTGCCAAAACCGATCCAGAGACAGTCAAAACTCTCGTATTTGAGGCTTTTCAAGATTATTTGAATTTGTATTGGCAGATGATTGAGGAAGCTAAGCCTCATCCTCTCCTCGATCAATCGGATATTCAGAGAATCGTCAAGGCACAGAAAGATTACGATCAATATAGCGCCGATCGCGATCCTGCTTCTGGTTTATTCAGTAGCTATTTTGGTCATGAATGGGCAGAAAAATTCCTCTATGGATTTTTGTTTGAGGATGCAAAACCTTTAGCATCTGGAGTTCATTCTTAAGATGACTCTCTATCAACCATTTTTAGATCATGCGATCTCCTATTTAACTGATCGACTGCCCGATTTACGTCCTTATCCAATCCCCGTAGGATTTGCATCAAAATCAGCGATCGTCGGGAAAGGCAAGCATGAGAATGAAGTTGTAACCACTAGTTACGGCTATCAATCCTCTAAATTACGCCAGATTCGAGCCGCCCACGTACAAGGCGGCAGTTCTCTTCAAGTTCTAAACTTCGTAATTTTTCCGCGCCTAAATTATGATTTGCCTTTTTTTGGTGCAGACTTAGTAACTTTGCCTGGAGGACATTTGATTGCGCTGGATATGCAGCCGCTATTTCGCGATCATCACGATTATCAAGCTAAATACACCAAGCCCATTCTGCCCATTTTTGAAACCTATCAACCTCATTTGCCTTGGGGTGGTGATTTTCCAGAGGAAGCAAGTCAGTTTTTCTCACCTGCCTTTCTCTGGACAAGACCGCAGCAAGACGAAGTGGTAGAAACTCATGTCTTTTCTGCTTTTAAAGATTATTTACAAGCCTATCTGGATTTTTGCGATCAAGCTAATCCTACAACCGATCCTGCACTGTTAGAGGAGATAGAAGCATCCCACCTTCGCTACCTGCGTTATCGTGCTGAGAAAGATCCTGCCAGAGGTATGTTTACGCGATTCTATGGAGCTGATTGGACAGAAAAATATATTCATGGTTTTTTGTTTGATTTAGAAAAGCAGGTAGCTAAATCATGATTTTTTTTACCAAAATCCAGTAGTTTTTATCCTAACCACAGAAAGCTAAAAAACGCAAACCCCTACTGCGATTAATTTTCGGTTTACTGTTTGAGCGGCAATTTTAATTGTGCAGAGCTTGTGCAGATTTACAATTCTTGACAATTATCAGGTCTGACTTATAAGAGAATTTAGTCATCAGTGCGTAATAAAGAAGTATTTATTGAGCATCTGAACTAAAACTAAAGTTGGCGAGACAATAATCATTTATTAAAGTCGTTTTTGTTAAATTCTTTCGTTAGATTAGGAGATATTTTGTAATGGCTTTTGGACCAGCTTCGCGATTGGGTGTAAGCCTGTTTGATGAAACTCCACCTATTGAGTGGGTCTCAGGATTATCGCAGGAAGATTCTGAGACTATTATTCGTGCAGTTTATCGTCAAGTTCTTGGCAATGCTTACGTAATGGAGAGCGAGCGACTCACTGTTGCCGAATCTCAGTTTAAAAGCGGTAACCTAAGCGTCCGAGAGTTTGTAAGGGCTGTGGCTAAGTCCGATCTTTACTGCTCTCGATTCTTTACCAGTTGTGCTCGCTATCGTGCGATCGAACTCAACTTCCGTCATTTACTTGGTCGTCCTCCACTAGATTTAGAAGAAATGCGCGGACATAGCACCATTCTTGATACCCAAGGATTTGCTGCTGACATCGATTCCTATATTGATAGTGATGAGTACCAGAATACCTTTGGCGAAAACAACGTTCCATATATTCGTGGCTACAAGACTGAAGCCTGTACCAGCATGGTGCAGTTTACTCATACTTTTGAACTGGTGCGCGGAGCTTCTAGCAGTAGCTTAAAGGGCGATCTTTCTGGTAATAGACCCAAACTAAATTCTCTAGTAATCAATCCAACTGCAACTGCGATTATTCCTTCTTCTGGTGCTGGCAGTACATTCCGTACTCCAGCAGATGCACCTGCACGTCGCACTCCTCTTGGAACTTCTGTGTCTAGTATGGGCAATGTTTATCGGATTGAAGTTACTGGTTATCGCGCTAAGACCGTGAACAAAGTTTCTCAGTTCCGCCGTAGCAATAAGGTTTATTTAGTCCCTATCGAGCAGCTTTCAGCACAATTTCGACGCATTCACGCTCAAGGCGGCGTGATTTCTAGCGTTACAGTTGTTTAAGTTGACATTCGTGAGATGGGGATTTGTGTCAGGCACTTCCCCGTGGTTTTTATAACAGGCTTCTTTAGATTTAGTATTTTTTTGTTTTCTATAAACTGGTTCTCATATTTCGGAATTTCTATTAGTTTAACTTACGTTACTTGGAATGAATATCATTATCCCCCCCCGTTCTCCTCTCCCTTTATGGCAGATGGGGAGAAAGACTAATTCCTTGTTCTTATCTCCCTTTTTGGGAGATGGAGTAGGGGGAATGGTCTTGTAAGCTTCCACTTGACACCAGTTACTTTAAGTAAAAAATTTTGAAATATATAATAATTTCGGAGATAAATAATTATGACAGAATTAGTGAATGCAACCTTCGCAAATAGCTTAGGTGATGTTGACACAGTTATTCGCGCAGTTTACAAGCAAGTTTTGGGCAATTCCCATGTTATGGAAAGTGACTGCTTGGTTGTAGCTGAATCAAAGCTTACAAATGGTGAAATTTCGGTGCGCGAGTTTGTGAGAATCGTTGCAAAGTCTGACTTTTATCGCGATCGCTACTTCTCCTCCTGTGCTCCTTATCGCTTTGTAGAATTGAACTTTTTACATTTGCT
>NZ_LIRE01000641.1 GCF_001402795.1 Pseudanabaena sp. 'Roaring Creek' | reverse complement strand
CTGTACTACAGTTAGATGGATTCGTTATTTCACATATTTTATATTCCACTGTATAGTTTCCTGCCGCAGTATTTGGAGCTACAGTTACAGTACCATCTGCATTCAAAGTTAATCCTGCAGGAACAGTTACTGACGTCAAACTTACTTGACCCGGATTTGTACCTATAACTACTGGATTACCATTTAAAGTATCATTTGATGTCAAAGAAGTACTATTACCTCCCGTATTTCCATTAATTGATGCTGTAGTCTCTGTC
>NZ_LIRE01000640.1 GCF_001402795.1 Pseudanabaena sp. 'Roaring Creek' | reverse complement strand
GCTATCACGATTATGTCTAGCAAGATATGCTCTTTCCCTCGATTATCTCGTGGATCTTCTACTCCCTCAAAGTGGCTCAGTAAACTTACTTCGATAGGGCTATTCATTGTGGCTTTATTTGTTTATTTTCTCCTAAATTTTATTACCTTTTTTATGCGGTTGCCCTGGCAGTAGGATGTAGTACTGCGAAACCCGATCCCGATGATGATAGTATTGACTGGACTCTCTCTACTCGCGTTACAGGTTCAGTCCTTGTCCGATCGCCAAAAATCGACATTCAACTCAAATGCACGGCTACCGACTGTCTGCATGCAGATCATTTGTCCTTTCCACTCAAGCGCAAAAACTATGACGAATCCCTAGAAAAAGTAAAAACGATATTAAACTAAAAAAACTCATTTTCTGTGATCACAAAAAATAGACATAAAAAATTCATTTTCTGTGATCACAAAAAATGAATTTATAGGGAGCTTACTTTTCTGACAGATATAAACTTTTTTAACTTGGGAGGAGCCGCGCTGTC
>NZ_LIRE01000639.1 GCF_001402795.1 Pseudanabaena sp. 'Roaring Creek' | reverse complement strand
GGCTGGTGGGGCGTGCCTGGAATCTGTCGTAGGGCGTACTCGCGAAGCAGTACGCCATCGGATTTGCGAGGCGACGAAGCGCGGCGGACTGTTCGCTGGCGCTCCTGAGTCCGCCCTACGGAGAGATTCCCTATTGGTCAACCTGCTTTGCGCAGCGCGGCATGTTGCGGGTTGAAGCTGGCTACGGCGAGCAGCGTCAGTAATACCGTCAGGCCGGCGCAGATCAGCAGCGCCTCGATATGCAGGCGCAGGTAAAGCGCGTTGCGCACTAGCTCCACGGCATGGGTAAAGGGGTTGAACGCACACAGCCAATACAGC
>NZ_LIRE01000066.1 GCF_001402795.1 Pseudanabaena sp. 'Roaring Creek' | reverse complement strand
GATCATTCTCCTGAAAATATGGCTGTCTTGCGACACTTTGCTCTTAATCTCTTAAGTCGCGATAAGTCTTCTAAGTTCAGTATGCGGGCGAAACGTAATAAGGCGGCTTGGGATCTGGCTTATCTAAACCATCTCCTTTCCCTTTGATTTTTTATGCGGTTGCCCTGATCCTACTGCAGCTGCGATCGCCATTAAGTAAGCATCGCTAAATTTCTCTTTTTGTGCGCTTAAATCCATGTAAACCCAGAGTTTCACCAGTGAGATTATGGCATGTATGCAAAAAAAGAGTCTCGCAATGCGAGACTCTTTTTTTAAAATGGGCGCTGAGGGACTCGAACCCCCGACATTCTCGGTGTAAACGAGACGCTCTACCAACTGAGCTAAGCGCCCTTTTTTATTGTTTAGCCAATTTTTTGACTTTACTAAATATAACAGTCAAAAAAGCTATGTAGAGCAAGGGTTTCAAAGCAATAAACGTTGTAGAGTCAATTTTTAACCTCAGTTAGATTTCATATTGTCTCACGCTTCTCTAACTTTTTTCGTGTCCAAAACCAAACCAAAACCTAACTATTGGTACGGAATTGGTACGATGAAAACCCAGAAAGGCAGTGTAGCTGTAGAAGAAAACAATAACCGTCTCCGCTTGAGATGGTCTTGCGAGTCAAAAAGATACTGCTTAGCTTTAGGCTTGCCACATACAAGCGTGAACATGAAGGTAGCCGAACAAAAAGCTAGACAGATTGAGCTAGATATTGCGTCTGGTAACTTTGACCCTACTCTAAACAAATACAGACTAAAGCAAGTAACTGTTACTTCAAGTCCTAATACTGTGAAACCAAGTAAGGAACTCTTACTTCCTATTTGGGATAAATGGGTTAGCAGTTTATGCTTACCGCCTAGAACACTTGGTTCTCACTACTCCAGAATTAGGCGCTACATTGAAAAAGAAAATCCTATAGCTAGTGATACATCTTGGTATGAAGCGATTGAGAGTCTATGTCCTAGAATCTGGAATGACTCATTAAGTTATTTGATATCTTGTTTGAATTGGGCAATATCTGAAAAACTTGTGTCCTCTAACCCATTTTCAAGATTAAAGCGTAGAAAAGTAGTTAAACAGCAAATCAAGCCTTTCAATCATGAAGAAGTAAAGGCAATAGTTAACGCTTTTCGTAGTAATCAGTTTTGTCCAAAGTCATCAGCTTACAAGCATAGTTTTTATGCTGATTATGTTGAATTTCTTTTTCTGACTGGTGTTAGACCTTCAGAAGCTATTGGACTTCAAGCTAAAGATGTAGATTTCAGCAGAAAAGAGATTGTGATTTGCTCGGTATTAGCTAGAGGTGACAAAGGACAAACCGCTAGTAAACATCGTGTCAGAAAAGAAACAAAAACAGGGTCAATTCGCTACTTGAGTATGACTGATAGATTGTTTGAGATGCTTGAGATTAGATGTCGCAATCTTAAATCTGATGACTTGGTTTTTACTTCTCCAAATCAGAATGCAATTGATGACAATAACTTTACAAGCAGACAGTGGAGGGTCGTTTTAGCGGGGCTAAACATTGAGTACCGTAAGCCTTATACAACTAGACATACACTCGCATCAATGGCTTTAGAGGCTAATATGCCTATTACTCATGTAGCCTATCTTCTAGGACATAGCGATACAAATATGGTTTCTAAAACCTATGGTCATGTTATTCATAGACCGATATTGCCAGAAATTAATCTTTAAGACTTTGCTTTTTCTGTATTTTCTTCTTCTATATCTAGAGATAGAGAGTACAGAAAGAGTAAAAAATATTAGCAGCAAAATTATTTGAGACTGGGATTATTTGCCAACTTCAAATAAAAATATGACTACTCCAAAATATTATGTGTTGTATTATGTATATGTGAGTCAAAACTATCTAATCTATCAAAAGAAGTAATCCCAAATATGTATGTCCAAGCCAATCGTAGATATACAGAAAAGAATATTTCTATTAGTAGATGTAACTTCTATATTATGTTTGATAGGTTAGTATTCTAGATTTTTTCCAATAGAAAAAGCCTATTTTGTAAGTGCTTCAATTATCTAAAGATTTGAATTGAGAAAGTCCAGATATCTGTATATTTTTTAGTCTCAGAGCTTTACAAAGTTATTCGTAGCCTCACAAAACACGGCTTTTTTTTGTGCGAAAAAGAACATGAAAACTATATAGGAAAATTTATGAGTAATGAAGATTATTGTTTGACTAGCGATATCATCACATCTGATTTTAGCAATAGACTTAGCTTTAATACATCTACAAGAGACATCTATCTTGATACACAAATATTTGAAGTTGCAAGACTAAGAAGCGAAGTCATGCAGAAAAAGAATCGTCTTCTCAAAAATGATAAATATATTTATGAGATAGCCTTGCAAGAGGCTGAGAAGCATTGTTTTTCGCCTGTAAAAGACTATTTAGATAAATGCGCTAAGAGGCATAAAAAAGTAGATTATCTAGAAGTATTCAGAGACTTGAATACAAATGCTCTGCACATCGACTCAGATTCACTAGAAGCAAAATATGTAGCGATGACGTTAGTTGGAGCAGTTAAGCGAGTCTATGAACTTGGAAGTCAACACGACACTGTACTTATACTTAAGGGCAAGCAAGGCTTTTTCAAGACTTCCTTTTTTAGAGAATTAGCTAGTATCAATTGGTTTACAACTATCAATCTCATTAATTACAATGCTGATGAATTAATGGTATGTCATAGTAAGTGGCTAATTGAATTAGGAGAATGTGAGGAGACTATAAAGCCCCATGCAATGGGTAAGTTGAAAGCATTTATCACAAAAACTGTTGATAGTTATCGAAAACCGTATGCAAAAAATCCTATTGATATACCGCGTCAATTTATTCTTGTAGGTTCAACCAATCGAGACAAGTTTTTAGTTGATACAACAGGTAATAGAAGATTTTGGGTGACTGAAATTCACCAAAAGATTGATATTAATTGGGTACGGACAAATCGTGATTTGATTTGGGCAGCAGCATTTAAGGCATACAAAAACAATTTTTCAACTTACTTAGATGATGATGAGCAAAATAAGAGTGATTCACTCAACAATAGTAAAAACTTGCTAGAGGATATGTGGAAAGAAAAAATAAGTGAGTGGACTTTATCACAAACTACACCTTTTACATTGGGTGATGTACTAACTAAGTGTCTTAATATACCCGCGAAGACTTGGAAACGTTCAGATGAAGCTAGAGTTACTAGTATTTTAGATACTCTTGGTTTCCCTAAGCCTAAAACCTCTACTAGAGTTGATGGTAAGTCAGGCAAATATTTTCTACCAATGAAAGATTTGTCTTATGTAACTAATTAGTATAAAAGTTAAATCTGAGTTACAGGCTAAAACTATCTATTTATAAGGATTTTAGCCTGTTTGTAACTATGTAACCATATTTTTATAAACATGTTTACAAGATAAATATTTGTAAAATTTGTAGTTACATAATTGCAGTTACACATAATTAGTCGGTCGATAAATATCAAAGCTGATTAACACTTCTCTTTTCTTCCGCCCGAACGGTAGTGAGGATTCTTGAGAACAATTACATTTTAGAATCAGCTATAAATGCTATTCCCTGTTCCAGAGTATGACTCGTAGATATGTTGATAAACCTCTTGACATTTTTGCTCGTAGATTTCCATAGTGTAACGTCTAGGAAGCTTATCTAGAATGTCTTTGATAGTTATATCAACTTCTGCTTTGCTTTGCTGACGTTTGCGCCAATCTAGGACTAATTTATCTTGTTTGAGTGTTTCTAATAATTCCTTAGCTACATCTTTAACATCTTGCCTTTCTTGATTAGTTAGCTCAAGCTCAGGCTTAGTCAGCAAGTCAAAGATAACTAACTCTTCATCGGTTAGGTTTTCTGCTAGTTTTCTCCTATCTTCCACATTTAGTTCATCATGGAATTTAAGTAACTCTCTAAAAAATATTTCTTGGTTACGAGAGCCTGAGTTGTATTCGTCTATCATTTTCTGGAATTTTTCTAGATAGTTCATACGAGTTCTGTTCACTTGAACCATCTGCTTAAGGTTTTGGCTAATATTGCCCTTGAGCTTTTCGATAGCAGTTTGTTTGTATCCAGAGCTAAATTTTTTCATTAGGGCTTCAACATCAAGCCTAAAGTCAATTCTGGTAATATCAATTATGGGATTCTGACCGTGAATAATAAACTCACCAGCCATAATAGAATCGTCTAGCAGTTCATCAATTTCTTCGAGTACCTCAGATATATCTATCTCTTCGATGTCTTGACGGATTTTTTCGGCTAGCCTGTCTAGCAAAAATCTAGTGTTAGCAAATTCATTTGCGGCTGTATCTGGCAAAACAGCTTTGTATAAGCTATTAACGGTGTTAACTAAAGAAAAGTAGTTACGCTTTGATTCTTCATCCGCTAAAGCTTCTACGGCTTCATCCCATAGTTTTGTTCTGCTAAATGGGTCTTGAGTTGTGTCTAGCTTGATGAGGTCAATGTTTTTAGACTTACAAAATTCTAATGCTTCAGCAATTGCGCCTCTAAGCTGCTCTACTAGGGCTGATTTGTCCTTTACTGGTGTATCACCATCATCGATACCTCCACCAGCGTTAGAGCCATAAATAGCTAGTGCATTTTGCAAGTCTCGAAACACACCAATGTAATCAACTATCAAGCCGTTGACTTTGCCCTCATAGACTCGATTAGCTCTGGCAATGGTCTGCATGAGCGTATGATTACGCATTGGCTTGTCAAGATAGATTGTGGAGCAGTTAGGCACATCAAAACCTGTAATCCACATCGCACAGACAAAAACTATTCTTAGTGGATTGTTTGCATCCTTGAATTTTTCTTCTAAAGTTGGAGAGTCACTAACAATTCTTTTTCTGTGAGGTGTGAGTTCTAAACCTTTTTTCTGAAAAGCTTCTACTTCACCTTGAGATTGCGATATGATTACTGCCATATCAGTTTCTTCAACATAGCGAATTTGTTTCGAGAGTTTCTTAATCTCAAACTCGCTGATGTTTGGTTGAGCTAATTGGGCTTTAAGGTCGTCTAGATATACTTGCCAGTGGTATTTAACCTTGTTGTACATCTTTACGGCTGTAAAGCGGTCTATGGCGATAAACATCGCTTTGCCTTGATAGCCTCTACCTAAGAAATGGGTTACTAACTCACCTTACGCAGATAGAAAGCGCCCAAAAAAAATGACTGAGAATGTATACTGGAAGTAGGTTTGAGAGTAATTGCTTTGCCGAAACCAAGCTAAGATGAGGAAAGAAGATAAAAACATGAAGATGAACATGTTAGATCTTTATAGTGACTATCTAATTAGTTCTT